>NZ_JBHVWS010000011.1:179556-196388 GCF_042882185.1 Streptomyces sp. NPDC058239 | reverse complement strand
GGCCATGAACACCGGTACCTCGGCCGCCAAGGAGGCCGGGAACATGGTGGACCTGGACTCCAACCCGACCAAGCTGATCGAGATCGTCGAGATCGGCAAGCAGCTGCTGATGACCCGCGGCGCGCTGACGACGTTCTCGATCGCCAACGACGTGGCGAAGTACTTCGCGATCATTCCGGCGATGTTCGCCATGGTCTACCCGGGCCTGGACAAGCTCAACATCATGCGCCTGCACAGCCCGACCTCGGCGATCGCCTCGGCGATCGTCTTCAACGCGCTGATCATCATCGCGCTGATCCCGCTCGCACTGCGAGGCGTGCGCTACCGGCCGTCCTCCGCCGCGACACTGCTCAGCCGCAACATCTGGATGTACGGGCTCGGCGGGCTGGTACTGCCCTTTGCGGGCATCAAGCTGCTCGACCTCTTCATTCAGTTCATCCCCGGCCTGCGCTGACAGACGGCTCGACGAGAGAAGAAGGCGATCCCACGGTGCGCACCCACCTTCCCCCCGTACTCCAGCACCATCTGACCGCCTTGCGGATGCTGCTGGCGTTCACGGTGATCACCGGCATCGCCTATCCACTGCTCGTCACCGGCATCGCCCAGGCATCTCTCTCCCACCAGGCCAACGGCTCCCTGCTGACGACGAACGGCACGCCTGTGGCCTCCAGCCTGATCGGCCAGAACTTCGCCCTGCCGAAGAAGAATCCCCAGGACGCGAAGGAGCCGCTGCGCCCCGACCCCAAGTGGTTCCAGCCCCGCCCGTCCGCAGGCGGCTACGACCCCACGATCTCCGGCGCCTCCAACCTGGGCCCGAACAACACCGACCTGATCAAGTCCGTCAGGGACCGCCGTGCCGCCGTCGCCGCATTCGACGGGGTCCCGCCCGCGTCCGTTCCCGCGGACGCCGTCACCGCGAGCGGCTCCGGGCTCGACCCGGCGATCTCCCCGGCGTACGCCTACGAACAGGTCGACCGCGTCGCGAAGGCCCGCCACCTCGCCCCCGCCGAGGTCAAGAGGCTGGTCGCCCACCATGTCCAGGGACGTGTCCTCGGATTTCTGGGTCAGGAACGCGTCAATGTCGTCGAACTCAACCACGATCTGGCCAGGCTGATCTGACCAGAATGTGGGGGTGCCGATGCGAGGGCGGCCGAGGCGAGGACATACACCGGCGTGGGGGCGTGACGTGGACGTGGGGGCCGTGGCCGTACTTACGGGGATCGCCGCGTTCGGTGGCATGCTCGCCGTCCTTGTCGGGGCCTATGGCTTGCGCCAGGCACGGCAAGTGAGAGAGACCGGCGTGCGTGTCCAGGCGATGGTCAAGCGACGCCCGGGAGAGGTCCGTGAGGAGCCGGCCCCACCGCACCCGCTCCTCCAGTTCGTGACGGAGGACGAAAGGGTGATGGAAGTCGTCAGTCCCGTTCCACCCACCCGGCGACACCCGTTCAATGACGGTGACAACGTACTTGTCTCCTACGATCCGGCCGACCCGCGAAACGTCGTCGTCCACGGACGGGAACGCTTGGGACCTGAACGCGCATTCATCGCCGGGGGCGCCCTCGTCGTGCTGCTCTCGGCGACGCTGCTCGTTGTCACAATTGCGGGTCGGTGACAGATCTGGAGCGCTTCTCTCATCGCCTCTTGCGGTTGGCGTCCTACGAGTTGTGGCCGGGCGCCAGCAGCGCGGGCTGATCGGCAGCCGGGACATCGGCTCGGCCGGCGGGGCCGTGCCGTCAGGCGTGGGCGTGGCCGTCCGTGTCGAGTTCCGCCCCGACCTGGTGGGCCAGGGTCACCGCGACCAGACGCGCGGCGAGTGGGGGTGCCGCCCCGGGCGCGGGCTGGAGCATGAACCGGCCGTGGAAGCGTCCGTTGTGGAAGACCCGCAGCTCCAGCTCCTCGCGGGGCAGGCCGTCGCGGTCGGCGTCCCAGCGCCGGTGGTCCCAGGCAATGGTGCCGTCCTCCTCCAGACGGGGCGGGCGTCCGATGAGGGTGCCGTATTCGAAGCGGCAGCCACTCAGCCTGAGCAGTCCCACGAGCTGCCGACACACATGGTCGATCACGGTGTGCGGGCTGGTGGCGGTCTCCGCCAGCCGGGCGGTGTGGTGGATCTGTGCCAGGTAGTCGTCGTCGGTGAGGGCGATCGCCTTCAGTTCCCGGGCCCGGGCCGCGAGCTGGGAGACGGCGATGCCGACGACGAGGAGCAGCACGGCGGTGATGACGTCGGCGGCCTTGATGACGGCGAACTGTCCGTAGGGGCGGGTGAGGAAGAAGTCGAACCACACGGCTGCGGACAGGGCCGTGAGCGCACCGGCGAGGCGATGGCCCAGTGCGGCCACGGCAACCACGGCGACGACGAGTACCAGGGCCGCGTCGGTGTTGGACATGTCGGCCCGGAAGGGCGCCAGCACCGCGCACACGGCCGGCGGCAGCACGAGGGCTGCCCCGACCTCCACCTGGCCCCGGGTGAGGTACCGAAGCATGAGGCCCACCTCCACCTCAGGTGTAACGGGGACGGACGCTCCCGTGTTCATTTCCGGCCCGCTTTAATGGGTCCTTGACGACGTGGGCGCCGATGGGCAAACCAAGCGAACGGACCAGCTCGGTCGTTCACGGCCGAGAAGTCGACTGCAGCACGATCTCGTCGCTGCCGGACGGCCGGCCCGGCTCAGGGCGGACAGCAGTGGCGTCAGCGACGGCCTGCTGCGGGCTGACCTGTGCGCCGGCGGGGGGCCGGCCACGATGTCCGGCACAGCGCCGAATGCGGCCGTACGAGTAGCCGTCGTCAATCGCGCGTCAAGGGTCGGGTGTGCGGGATCAAGGGGCCGCTAACGGAGACGTCCGGCCCGGTAGGAGCGGGCATAGCGTCACTGGTATGCCCCGGCTTGCCAGTGGTCGGGGGCGATGTACCCGTCTCCATGAGGAGTGCCATGAACGACAACCAGCGTGCCGAGGACCCCGACCCCCTTCAAACGAACCGGACCGGAGCGTTGTTCGTTCCGGTCCGGCCGGGGCCCGTGGGCTACTGTGCCCGCCTCTTCCGTACGCCCCTTGGGGTCCGCACCGCCGTCGCCTTCACCAACGAGCGACGACTGACCCTCACCCTGGGACAGCGGCAGATCTGGATCCGGCTCTCCGAGCCGGCGGTCCGTGCCCTCGTCGCGCCCTTGGGGGTTGTCGACCTCGTCGTCGACCCGCTACTCGCTGCCCCCGGGGCCGGCGCCGCACCCGCTGTGAAGTTCACCCGCCGTACGGCCCCTGCGCCGCAGCGCGAGCACCGGCCGGACTGGGATCTGCGAGCGGTCGATGTTGTCCGCGCGACCGGCGCACAGTCGTTGTCTTCTGCATCAACCTCTTGATCGGCTGAGGGAACACCATGACCACAACACTGTCAGGACTGTCGTCGGCTCCGGCGCCGGCACCGACCATGCCGCACGCAGCCCCCGTGCCGCAGACCAATGCCGCAAGTCTGTCCGTCTGGCCCGCTTCGGCGCGGCTCGGCTCCCGCGGCGATGTCGCGGTGGGAGGCGTCTCCCTCGCCGAGGTGGCCGAGCGGTTCGGTACCCCGGTCTATCTCCTCGACGAGGGCGAGGTGCGGGAACGCTGCCGCACCTATCTGCGGGCCTTCCCGGACACCGATGTCGTCTACGCGGCGAAGGCATTCCTGTGCCGCGCCCTCCTGCACTGGGTGCAGGAGGAGGGCCTCGGCCTGGACGTCTGCTCCGCGGGTGAGCTGGAACTCGCCGTCACCACCGGCTTCCCGCCCGAGCGCATCGTGCTGCACGGCAACGCCAAGAGTCCGGACGACCTGAGCGCCGCACTGCGCCTGGGCGTCGGACGGATCGTCATCGACAGCGCGTGGGAGATCGCCCGGCTGTCCGCACTCGTCCCGGCCGACAGCCGACAGAAGGTGCTGGTGCGCGTGGTTCCGGGCGTGAGCGCGGGCAGCCACGCCGCGATCCGCACAGGCACGGACGACCAGAAGTTCGGACTGTCGATCACCGACGGGAGCGCTCAGCACGCCATCGCCCGGATACTCGACCAGCCGCGACTGGAACTGGTCGGACTGCACTGCCACATCGGCTCGCAGATCACCACGGTCAAGCCCTACCTGACCGCGCTGCGACGGGTGGTCGGGCTGCTTGCCCAGATCCGCCACCAGCACGGAATCGTCCTGCCGGAGCTG
Source organism: Streptomyces sp. NPDC058239 (assembly GCF_042882185.1). NCBI lineage: Bacteria > Bacillati > Actinomycetota > Actinomycetes > Kitasatosporales > Streptomycetaceae > Streptomyces > Streptomyces sp. NPDC058239. Next base: position 192,205 of record NZ_JBHVWS010000011.1, on the reverse strand, counting down.
GACCTGGGCGGCGGGCACGCGGTCGCCTACCGGCCGGGGGAGACCGCGCTCGAGATACCGTCCCTCGGTGCCCGCATCCGCCGCGAACTGGCTACGAGCTGCGCCGCGGCCGGTATCCCCGTGCCCCGTCTCACCGTCGAGCCCGGCCGTGCGCTGGTCGGCCCCGCAGGTGTGGCGCTCTACCGGGTGCTCGCCGTCAAGAGGAACGGCGACCGGATCTTCGTCGCCGTGGACGGCGGAATGAGCGACAACCCGCGGCCCGCGCTGTACGGCGTCCGCTACGCACCCCGGCTCATCGGCCGTCGCTCGACGGCCGAGCCCTGCACGGCGACCGTCGTCGGCCGGCATTGCGAGGCGGGCGATGTGCTCGCCGCCGATGTGGCCATGCCGGGCGACATCCGCCCGGGCGACCTGGTCGCCATCCCGGTCGCGGGCGCCTACCACCTCTCCATGGCGTCCAGTTACAACGCGGTCGGACGCCCGCCGGTGGTCGCCGTCCACGACGGCCGTGCGCGGCTACTGGTCCGCCGAGAATCCCTCGCCGACATCAACGGCCGCGACGTCGGTCTCTGAACCGCGCGCACCCATGCCCGTGACGCTCCCGACGACCGCCGACCGTGAAGAAGCTGATATGTCCTGCACCGGCCGTCCGTCCCCCGGGAGCAGCCGTGACCACTGAGAACATCATCGGTCTGATCGTCGCTGTGAGCCTTCTGGGGTACCTGGTGCCGGCCAACAAGTTCCCGGATCGATTCTGACGACGACTCCTGCGGGATGCGCCGAGAGCACGTGCTGCCCGGGTCGTAAGGCCGTCCGGCGCCGAACCCGCCGCGGGGCGGCCCCATCGGGGCCGCCCCGCACTCGAATCAGGTGGTGCCTCTCATGATCCAGCTCCAGCCGAACAGCCTCTCCGCGCTCGCCCGGTGGTTTCCTGCCAGGACGGCGGGACCCGCCACCCTGGTCGAACACGTCCTCGGCACCGGAACCGGCCGTTGGTGGGCGGACAGCGCTCTCCAGCCACAGGTCGTTGCTGTGACCTGTGCGAACCATGTACTCCTGCGCGGCGATCCGCACGCCCTCGCCCTGGGCTCCCTGGCCCCGTTCGCCGACAGTTACGTGGAGGCACCGCCCCGCTTCCTGCCGGTCCTGGGCGCCTCCTTCGACAGGATCGTGCCGGGAGAGCGGATGGTGTACGTCCGCCGCGCGCCCGCATCCCCACCGGCGCGGCGGCCACTGCATGGCGTGACGGTACGTCCGCTCGTACCCGAGGACGCCCGGGCGCTCGCCGCGCTGGGGTCGGAAACGGCCTGGATTCACGCAAGTTGGGAAGGCCCGGCGGGCCTGGGCGAGCGGCTCTCGAACGTTGGCGAGGTGGGGGCACGCTCCCGGAGGCCGTACTGGTCTCCCGGGCCTGGGGGAGTGCGGGGTACGGCCGCGAAGCCACTCGCGTCGGCGAACCGAAGCCGGGCGCCGCGACACGCTGGGGCGGCAGGCCGTCAACGCTCGGCGGCCCGCATCCGTCAGGGGGCCGTCATGGTCTCCGGCACCTCCGTCAGGGAAACGCCAACAGCCGCTGAATGACGGCCCTGTTGGCGCTTCGATGAGGGGGACAGGAACGCGACACAGAAGTGGTGGCCCATGGACGAAACCGTCTCCCGACGCGTCGTGGTCGGTGTGAGCGGCCCGCAGGGGAGCCTGGCCCCGCTGCACCGGGCCGCGGCCGAAGCCCGGCGTATCGAAGCCGAGCTGTGGGCCGTGCTCGCCTGGGAGCCGCCGGGCGGCGAACTCGGTCACCGCAGCCTCCCCTGCCCTCCGCAGCTGGCCGAGTGCCACAGATCGGCGGGAGAACAACTGCTCACCGCACTCGACGCCGCTTTCGGCAGCGCCGGTCCTGATGTCCCGTTGCAATCTCTGGTCGTGCGTGGTTCACCGGGACGGGCGCTGGTGGAGACCGCCGGCCGGGCCGACGACCTCCTGGCTGTCGGCACAGGATCGCGCCGATGGCTGCACCGGGCGCTGTGCCCGTCCGTGGCTCGCTACTGTCTTGCACACGCGTCCTGCCCAGTGCTGGCCGTTCCGCCTTCGCCCCTGGAGAAGGAACTCAGCACCGTGCGACGCAGGATTGCCTGGCGGCTGCCGCTGGACGTCCGCGAGTTGACCGGCCCTGTGCCCCCGATGCCCGGCAGGGGGAAGGCGTCATGACGTCACCAGCACACGCCCCGAGAGGGCCAGCGCCATGTGGCCGCCGACCGGCATGTCCACATCCGCGTCCTCGGGACGAGCGACGGGCGCCGGCCCCACGCTCCCCGCGCAGGTCCATGGCTCGACCTCGCTCTGCCGCTCCAGCAATACGACGGACTCCATGGCGAAGGTCTCCCGTACCCGCTCCAGCAGAGCGTCCAGGGTCGTCTCGCCGCGCAGCACACTGCCCGCGAGGAAGGACAAGATCTCCGACTCGGCGCGCAGCCGCGCCGCTTGGTGCGTGCGGCGGGCTGCCAGGTCCACCACCGCTCATACCGCTCGCGCTGCGCGGCGTGCGCTGCACCCCGGCCTCGGCCCACGACCTGCTGCGCCGCAACCTTGCGCTCTATGGTCTGGGCGGGCTGGTTCTTCCCTTCGTCGGCATCAAACTGATCGACCTGGTGATCTCCATGGTGCCGGGGATCGGCTGACCGCCCGTGTCGTTCCCCTCGAAGGCGTCAGCTGTGGCCCGCAGCCGGCATCGCCCCTCGCATGAGAATGTCCAGTCCGCGCCGGGTCGTCGCCAGTACCACCCGGTCGCCGGCACGCAGAACGCGGCCGTGCGAGGGGCGCCAGTCGAAGCCGGGGCGGTCCGGCAGATGCAGGCCGCCGAGGGTGTCCGAGGACGAGCAGCTGACCCGAGCCGAACCGGCGGCTCCCACGGCCAGGACCCGCCATTCGTTCCGGGCGAAGGCCTGGTGGATGGAGAAGCCCTCTAGTGCCGGGTGACCGGCCACATCGACCGCGGTGAAAAGCAGTACTCCGCGTTCGACCGGCATCACGCCCAGGACGTGGCGGCCCATCATCGCGGCCGCGAAGGCGGGTGCGGCAAGTGCCGAGACACTGCGGCTGCGGGTGAGCGCGTCCGGGTAGGAAGCGCGCAGAGTGAGCGAGACGGTGGCCGCGAAGTCGTCGTCGTACAGACGCATCACCGCCCGAACACCCGGGTTGACCTCCCGTGAAGCCATCACGATGTCCAGATTGGCGCTGTCGGCGCTGGTCAGGACGAGCAAGGAGGCGCTCTGCCGGATCCGGGCCAGGTCAAGGACGCGGGGATCAGTGGCGTCCTCCAGGATCAGCGGCACGCCGAGTTCCCGGGCCACCGCGACGCCGCGGGCGCGCGGGTTGCGTTCGACGACGACGATCCGGTGCTGGGTGGAGCGCAGTCGGATCAGGACACGGGTGCCGACCTTGCCGAGCCCGACGAGCACGATGTGGTCACTGAGGTCGTCGGTGGGCGGGTGGCTGATCGAGGCGGTGCGGAAGGCGCCGGTGGCGTTGATCGTGGCGGCAACGACAAGGGGCAGTATCGCGAGGCCGGTGAAGCCCGCGATCAGCTGAAGGACCTTGCGCGCCCGGGATTCGTCGGTGGCCGGATCACCCATGGTGAAGATGTCCAGAAGGGGCAGGTACACCGCCTTCCACAGCGGTATGTCGTCGACCGTGCAGTAGGTGGTTGTGTATGGGGCCGGGACAACTGGCGTCCAGCCTCGGACGGCCGCAGTCAGGTGAGAACCGGCCTGCCGGCCTCGAAGGCCTTGCAGTGTCAGCGAGGCCGCCGACCGAGGCACCCTGAATGGCAGAGCCTCCGCGATGCCGTCCAGATTTCGCAGGAGGCCGCGAAGCAGAACTCGCCGCGGCCGGTCCGGTGCGCGGCATCATCGCATCACCCGCCGCCGCGCCCCGTCAGCCGCGTTCCCTCGTGCCGGTCGTCGCCATGGCCGCCCCCGCCTGGTCGGCCAGGGTCACCGCCACCAGTCTCGCCTGCAACGAGGCAGGCTCCGCACCGGGCGTCGGCACGAGCATGAACCTGCCGTAGTAGTGGCCGTTGCCGGTCGCGCGCAGCTCTGTCTCCTCCTCCGGCCAGCCCCGCCGCTCCATGTCCCACGTTCGCCGCCCGACGACCACGTTGCCGTCCTGTTCCAGCCGCGGCGGGTGCCCCAGCAGAGTTCCGTACTCGAACCGGCAGCCCTTCAGCCCGAGCAGCCGGGTCAGCTCGCCCCGGACATGGTCGACCACCGCGTCGGGGGAAGTCGTCGACTGCGCCAGCTGCGCAGTGTCATGGATGGTGGCCAGGTGGCCCGCGTCGGTGATGGCGACCACCTGGAGCCGTCGGGCCCGCGCCGCCAGCTGCGAGACGATCAGACCGACCACCAGGAGCAGCGCGGCCGTCTGGATGTCGTTGCGGTCGTCGATGGTGAAGCGCTGGTACGGCTTGGTGAGGAAGAAGTCGAACCAGACGGCGGCCGAGAGCGCGGCGAGTGCGCCTGCCACCCGGTTTCCGATTGCGGCGACCGCCACGACGACCACGACGAGGATCAGCGCCGTGTTCGTGCTCGTGAGGTCCGTACGGAAGGGCACGAGGATTCCGGCGACGGCGGGCGGGCAGACCAGGGCCGCGGCCACAGCCACTCTGTCCCGCTGCGGGAAACCGGACATGAGCGCCTCCTGAGGTCTGACTCCCACGATGCTCCCTCACCGCCGGAAGCGGTAGCCGAGACCCGGTTCGGTGATCAAATGCTGAGGACGGGCGGGGTCGGTTTCCAGCTTCTGACGCAGCGTGGCCAGGTACACCGCAGACAGTGGTGGTCCTTGCGGTGTTCATCACCCCAGCCCTCGCTGAGCAGCGCTTCTCCCGCTACCAGCCGCTCGGGGCTGCATCGGTCATTGTCGGTTCACCGAGACCGCGGGCTTCGCGTGGCAGGGGCAGTGACACTCAGGGCGCGGGTGCCGGCGATGCGGCCTCCCATGCGAACCCGTCCGGGTCGGTGAACGGCCCGGCATCGCCGCCGATCATGAGCCGGTGCGATCCGGTGCCGTCGGGAGCGACGCCGACGTCCTTGGCAAGGGCACGGCGCCTGTACAGCGCCAGCTTGACGGGACTCGGCCCAGCAGCGAACTCGACGTACATGCGGCTGAAGCTCTTCGCCACGGCAAGGCCTCGGTCGACATAGAACCGCTTGCTCGCGGTCACGTCCGCGACTCCCAGCAGGAGCACGATCTCGTCGATCTGCCGGGTGGCCGGGCCGGTGTCCTTCTTCGCCGAGGTCGCGACCTTCCAGATCGTCCCGTCCGGGGCTTGTACGACACCGCCGTAGCCCCAGAGCGACTTCGAGGCAGGCTTCAGCGGCGTGGCACCGGCGTCGAGGGCGGCGTCGATGAGGCTGTTGACGGTGGCCGGCTGGGACACCGTGAGTGCCAGCGTGAACCCACGGAAGCCGGTTGTGGGCGCCTCCGAGGCCCGCAGGTGTATCTGCGTGTCCAAACCGAAGGCGGCGCTGTAGAAGCGGTCGGCGGCCGTGGGGTCGGCCACGTCGAGGGTGACGGATTCGATGGATGCCATGGTCATCACGCTAGTTGCGGTTCGGCGACCGGTGCTTCTTGATTCCTGACCGGTCTTGTCACCTGTTTTGCCACACACGGCGGCATCCCCGCCGCAGCGCCCGTTGCGCGGCGCCGGTAGGCGCTCGGCGGCATGCCGACCAGCTCGGTGAAGCGAGTGCTGAAGGTGCCCAGCGATGAGCAGCCGACCGCGAAGCAGACCTCGGTGACGTTGAGGTCGCCGCGACGCAGCAGCGCCGTCGCGCGCTCGATGCGACGCGTCATCAGGTACGCGTACGGCGACTCGCCGTAGGCCAGCCGGAACTGGCGGCTGAGGTGCCCGGCCGACATGTTCACGCCGCGGGCGAGCGCCTCGACGTTCAGCGGCTGCGTGTACTCCCGGTCGATCCGGTCGCGGACGCGGCGCAGTAGCGCGAGGTCACTCAGGCGCTGCGCCGCGGTGCGCGCGCGCCCCCACGAGGGGTGACACATGAGAGAACTCCCTTTCATCGGTGTCCGCGAGCACCTGGGTTGCATGCCGAGGCAGGCGGCGAGGTACTCGAGGACGACGACCGGCTTGCCGGGGTCGACGAGCCGGTCGAGCAGGCCGAGCAACTGCTCGGCGTCGGTGGGATGGAGGCCGGTGGCCGGCCTGGCGAGGATGTAGACGCCGCCCCTGTGGGCGGCCGGCGTGCGCGCCTCGGCCTCGGCGGCCGACATCGAGAGCACCTCTGCGACGGTGCGGCCGTCGAGTGGGTGGTTCAGGACAGCGGCACGCGAGTCCAGGCCGCCGCATTCTTCGCAGGGGTCGCGACGTCGGCCGTCATGGCCGAATCGATGACCGGACGGCTCAGCGAACCTCCTGGATGCGGACCAGGTTGCCCGCGGGATCGCGGAAGGCGCAGTCGCGGATGCCGTACGGCTGCTCGGTCGGCTCCTGGACGACCTCGGCGTCGTCGGCCTGCAGCTTCTCGAAAGTGCCGTCGAGATCCCGGGTGGCCAGCAGGATCCAGCCGTAGGTGCCCTTGGCCATCATCTCGGCGATGGTGCGGCGCTCGTCCTCGGTGACCCCGGGGTCGGCGGCCGGCGGCGCCAGGAGGATGGACGTGCCGGGCTGGCCGGTGGGTCCGACGGTGATCCAGCGCATCTTGCCCTGTCCGACGTCGCTGCGGACTACGAATCCGAGGGCGTCGCGGTAGAAGGCCAGGGACGCATCCGGGTCGTCATGCGGGAGAAAGCTCGTGTGAATGGTGATGTCCATGGCGGTCATGCTAGGTGTGACTCCGTGACCTGCGCTTCTCGATTCCTGATCGATCCGGCCACCTGTTTCGCCGCGCACGGTCGCATCCCGCCGTCGCGCGCATCGCGTGGCGCCGCGTCGCCCAGGATCTCCTCAACCGCCTCCCCGGTGACCACGAGCCGGGACAGCGCCTCCTCCTGAGCGACCAGTCGCCGGTTCAGCTCCGCGTTCTGCTCCCGGGTGCGTTCCACGCGCTCCGGGGCCGGAGCCTCCCGACCGGACGGCTCCTCCCACAACGAGTCCATCGCGACCGTCTCCACCCCTGACGGTGGAAGGCGGCCCGCAACGCAACAGCCCGATCCGGATGAGCCCAGCTCAGCTTGTCCCTGCAGAGGAGTTGCACCCATCTCCGGATGACTGGTCGCCGACGCACTCCTTACCGAGTTGCGGGCAGCCGGCATCGTGCCCCGGCCACGCCCGGAAGAGCGTGGCCGGACAGTCATTCCCCGCAACCGGATGTCGTCCGGGTGACCGTCGCCAGCGTGTCCGACAACGCCGGCGGCATGCACCTGCTGTCCCATATCGCCGTCGCAAACCCTCGGGGCTTTCGGAGCGTTGGGTGCTTGGCTAACGCTCGTAGCGGGCGTGCCCTATGTGCCACACGTAGGAGGCTGCGACGGCTTCGATGGCGCGAGCGTGATCCGCGAGTGCGTTCTTGCTGTTGACGGTGAGTTCGGTGATTCGAAGGCGTGCGGTGGAGGCTTGGTCTTCACACATGCGGGAGGCCAGGCGGAACGCCTCGTCGAGGTCGCACTCGCGGTGTCGGATCAGCAGTGTTGGCAGGCTCAGAGGAGTCGGGCAACCGCGATCTGTCTCCTTCGCGTACGAGGCGAGGTCGTTGATCCACCCGGCAAGGTCGGCAACGGCCTTCTCCAGTTCCCGCACTGCTGCCGAGGCCCGCTGATCCTCGGTGAGTTCGTACCTGAGCGCGACTTCCGCGGTCGCCATAACGGTCCGGACGAAGACTGTGTGCGGGCGCATCGCGCAATAGTCGCTCAGGGTGACCTGGTCGGGCCTGTCGAGGTGATGGGCCTCCCAGAGGATGCCGAAGAGGTTGTCCCGCAGGTGCGCGGTGAGCCGTAGGTACTGCGTGGGCGTGGCCCGTTCACGGAACCGGTGCAGGAGGTCTCGCAGGGCGGCGATGTAGGCGTCGTCATCGGCCGCCGGCTCGTCGTGGCCGGCCAGCAGATGGACACAGTGACTGATGCGGCGGACCAGACGGGCGGTGTCACGGCCTCCTTCGGCCTCGCCGTGTACGTCGTCGAACGCGGTGAGCCACAGAAAGAGATCGGCGCAGAGGAACACGCCGTCCCGGTCCGCCGTGGGCAGGACACGGGCCACGCCCTGGGCCGTGATGTTGCAGAGGGCCTTCGCCTCGCCGGGTGAACCGATCAAGGGGAAGGTCCGGAGCCAGTGGGCGGTCTGCTCCTCGATGGCGTCGGCATACGGGCTGGTGGCGAAGGGGCCGGGGAAAGAGCCTCGGAGGTCGGGCATCGGCAGGGTACGCGCGTCCGAGCTGCGGGTGTGGCTCATACGGCTGTCCCCGCGACGGCCCGCTGCCTGGTTTCGGCGACCATACGGGGGTCCGACGGGTGCACGGTGAGCAGCCCGATCGGCTCCACGGCGGAGCCGGGAACGGGCCGCAGCCGCCAGCGGGACGCGATGAACGCCGTGATGACGATTGCCTCCGTCCAGGCGAACGCGTCGCCGATGCACATGCGTTTTCCTGACCCGAAGGGGATGAAGGCTCCCCTCGGTGGCTGGGGCCGCTCCGGCAGCCAGCGGTCGGGGTCGAAGCAGAGCGGGTCGGGGTACAGGACCGGGTCCCGGTGCAGTGCGTAGGGACTCCATAGCACCTGCTCCCCCGCCGGCAGGCTGACCTGCCCGAGGCGCACGGGCTCGGTGGCCTGCCGGGTCACCAGCCAGCCGGCGTGGTGCAGGCGCAGGGTCTCACTGACCAGTCTGCGGGTGAAGGCGAGTCGGGGGACGTGCTCGGCGGTGATCGGGCCCTCGCCGACCACGGAGTCGACCTCCTCGTGCAGCCTGCGCTCCAGCTCGGGGTCGCGGCCCAGCTCGTGGAACAGCCAGGCCAGCATGACTCCCGTCGTCTCGGAGCCCGCGGCCAGCAGCCCGATGATCTCCGACAGGATCTCGTTGTCGGGCAGTGGCGCACCTGTTTCGTCCTGGGCCTCCAGGAGCAGCGTCACGAGGTCGTCGTGGGCGTCGGGGTCCGCCCGGCGCTCCGCGATGATGTCCGCCACCTCGCTGCGCAGCAGGCTGCGGGCGGCCTTGAGCTGCCGGTTGCTTCGGGTGGGCAGCCGTTCCAGCGAGGACACGGGCACCATGGTGCGCCAGATGGCGGCCGTGAAGACCGTGTCGACGGCGTCGAGGATCGCGCGCGCCCGCTCTTGTTCCGCGCGGAAGGAGCACAGCACTGACATGGCCACGTCCTGGGCCATGAGCCCCATTTCGGTCTTCAGGTCGAGCAGTTCCCCCTCACGCCAGCGCGTGATGGACGGCTCCACCGTTTCCCGCATCGTGTTGACGTACCCGCTGACCTGCTCGCGGTGGAAGGCGGGCTGGAGCAGACGGCGCCGGCGCAGGTGCGGCGCGCCTTCCGCGACCGGCAGGGCCGACTGACCGAAAAGCTTGAGCTTCTCGCCCAGCAACCCCTTGGAGAAGGAGCCGGACTTGCTGGTGAGCATCTCGTGGATCAGCTCATGCGAGTTGACCACGGTCACCTTCTTGGGGCCGACCGACATACGGACGATCGGCCCGTATGTGCGCAGGCGTTCGACGAACTTCAGGCGGTCTTTGAGCAGGGGTACAACGTGTCCGATGAGCGGCAGCCGCCCCGGAGCGGTCGGCGGAACGTCCATGTGGGCAGTCACATCTATGTCGGGAGTCACGCGTCCGTCCTTTCCATGTCTGCTTCTGTACATGCGGCTGAGCGACGTGACCGCAGCAACTCCCGCGCAGCGAGCACCTCCGCTTCGATCACTGCGGTGGGCGCATACAGGGTCTTGTCGTGCCACAGGGCGGGGTGCTGGTGGCTGGGGTGCGAGGCGTCGCGCAGGTATGTTTCGGCGAGGTCCAGGGCCCGGGTGTGCTGCGGCTGCGGTGTGGGGGTGGCGGCGCTCAGCAGGATTTTGACGGCGTATGCGGTTTCTTCGACGGTGCTGCCCCACACGCCCCAGGAGCCGTCGGCGCGCTGAGTGTCAGTTGTCCACGCGGCGGCGCTCCGGACGGCGCTGGACGCATGGTGGCCGCCGTACTGTGCGAGCGCGGTGACACTTCGCGCGGTGGCGTAGTAGGGGGAGGCATGCCACTTGTCGGTCCAATGTCCTTCGGGTTGCTGCTGGCCGGTCAGCCAGTCGCACAGCTTCGCCGCCCGGGGCCCGTATATGTGCTCTGCCGTCGGGCAGCGCCGCAGATAGCTCACCAGGGCCTGGAGGGCGTGGGCGTTCGCGGTGACCGATCCGGTGTCCTCGCCTATGTAGCAGTCGTAGTGGCTGCCGTTGTGGAACAGGTCCAGCGGTGCCGGGTCGTACGGCAGGCCGACGAGCGAGGAAACCAGCACCGCCATAGCGGTGTCGTCGGCATCGGTCATGAGGCCGGGCGCACCGCGCACGCCTTGAGGATCGTAGATCTCCTCGGCCCACCTGCGGACAGTGGGAAGAGCGGCGGCGGGCAGGTGGGCGCGCGCCAGCGCGGCGGCGACCCATAGTCGTTCGACCACGCGGAGGGGCGCGGCCTCGGGGAAGAGACCGCCGTAGCGCTGCGCCACTGCTGTGAGGTCGGTGACGGCCTGAGCGGCAGTAGCAGGTGACCGCGTTGCCCGCGCCGCGGTGGCGGCCGGCGAACTGCCCAGCAGGCCTTCGACGTCAGGGACGAGAGACGGCGGTATGTAGCTGTCCATGCCTTCGAACGTGTGGTGAAACTTGACGGGCAGACTGCCCGCCGACTCGTACCGCTTGGCCACGCGAGCAGGTGCCGACGCGTGGAAACCGCCCGGAACCGACAGCCGGAGGCCACCGAAATCCGGCGTGTTCCCGGCGGTGGTCAGGGAGCTCAGCTTTTCGTTGATCTCGGCTACCAGACTGGGTACGAGTATTTCTGCTGCAGCCGTGTCCGGCCACGGGCATACCGGTGGCAGTGATCGCAGTACGTCGAGGCCCCTGTTCACCGCGGTCGTGAGCCGGCCGTTGACTTCTGCGGACGTGGTGCCCCTTCGCAGGACAGCCAGTGCGGCCTCCACCCCGCTGAGTGTCGGCAGGAGCCGGTAGGGCAGCGGTCCCTCCCCCCAACTGCCGTCGGGCGCCTGCTGTTCCAGCAGGTACGCGATCCGCCGTGGCTCTCCGGGCAGCCACGGCGCTGCCGAGAGGACGCGGGCCGTCTCGTACAGGGAGGGGCGGACGCTTCCCCATCTGTCCTGGTCGGCCCTCGCCACCAGGCTGGTGGCTCGTTCGGCGTAGGACGTGCCGATGGGCGTGCTGATGCTCATGGGGCGACTTCCTCCTCGGGGTTCTGACTGGCGGTGTGCGGCGATGCCTTATGTCTGCCTGGCCGTTGCGTCCAGGGCGAGCCGGCGCAGGGAGGCTGTGGCACTTCCCGGGAAGGGAGCGTTGTCCAGGGCGGCGAGGGCCGCTGCCCGTCGTGTGGTGATCATTTCCTCCACGGCCTGCCGGGCGCCGGTGGAGTTCAGGATCGTGCGGACCGCGGCGGCGTGTTCCTCGTTGAGGTCACTTCGGCCGACGAGCTCGCGCAGTGTTTTCAGTTCGGCCGTGGAGGCTCGCTGGACCGCGAGCGCCATCAGGACGGTGGCCTTGCCCTCGCGCAGGTCGTCCAGGATTGGTTTGCCTGTCTTGGCGGGATCACCGAAGACCCCGAGCAGGTCGTCCCGCAGCTGAAACGCTTCTCCTAGTGGTATGCCGAAGGCGGTGCAAGCATCGAGTACGGGTGGGGTCGCTCCGGCCACTGCCGCCCCTATGTGCAGGGGCCGTTCTATGGTGTATTTGGCCGTCTTGTATCGAATAACGTGCAGTGCCGTATCCACGTCGCCGGCAAGGCGGCCGGTGGTCTGCAGGTCCAGGAGCTGGCCGTACATGACCTCGCTCCGCATTTCGGCCACCAGGGGCAGCACCTGTGCCAGCCGCTCCGGGCTGAGGTCCGCTGTGCGGAGGAGTTCATCGGACCACACCAGGGCCAGGTCTCCGAGAAGGACGGCCGCGCCCAGGCCGTGCGCCTCGGCCCTGCTGCCCGGGCCGCCGCTGTCGGTATACGCGGTGGCCAGTGCACGGTGGGCGGACGGCCGGCCGCGGCGGATGTCGCTGTCATCCATCACGTCGTCGTGTACCAGGGCGAACACTTGGAAGAGTTCGAGGCTGGCGGCAGCGCGAACGGCAGCCGTCATGTCGCCTGTTGCTCCGGCAGCTTGCCATCCGTACAGGCACAGCAGGGACCGCAGTCGTTTTCCGCCGGTCAGGAGTCCGCGCAGGGCAGTGGTCAGGTGGAGCAGCTCGATTCCTGGCGCAGCACTTTCCTTGGTGTCCAGGAATTCGGTCAGAGCTGCGCCCACCTTCTGTCGTAGGGGAGAGAGTTCGGGCAGTCGCGTGGGAAGGGTTTGTGTCACCGGCGGTTGATCCTCTTTCGTTCGAGAACCGTCGTTGCGGTTCCGCTCTTGCAGAGAACGGGGCCACCGGCGCGCGTCTCCACCTTGGGGCTGTCGGGGGGGGGGGGGGGGGCCGGCCCCCCGCGGGCCCCCCCCCCCCCCCCCACACGCAGCCG
>NZ_JBHVWS010000011.1:142179-179546 GCF_042882185.1 Streptomyces sp. NPDC058239 | reverse complement strand
GGGCTTTCTGGTTCTGCCTCCCGCGGCCCCCCCGCCCGCCTCCCCGGCGGGCGGGGCTGGGGGGGGCGCCGCCCGCGCGGGGCCCCCCCCCCCCCCCCCCCCACGACGATCGACGGCAGGTGATACGGCTTCTACACCTCAGTGCCGCCTGACGCCGGGACCAATGGCGTCTCCCGCTCGGGGCGGGAGGGGCTCCGGCTCCAGGGGGTGGCCCCGTCGGCGTCGGGGGTCAGCGGGGTGAATCGGGCCGGGAGCGCGGTGAGCGTCCGGTGGACAGCCCCAGGGCGGTAGGTCAGCTTGTCGGCGGGAACATCCAGTTCGATGTCCGGCAGGTAGGTCAGGAGCCTCTCGATGGCGGCGGTGGCGATCAGCGTGGCGACGTCACGGGCGGGACACGCATGGGGCCCTGCAGCGAAGGCCAGGTGCGCCTTTTTCCCGGAGCGATAGCCGTCCGCCGGCACGCCCGAGTGGGGGCAGGTGTTGGCGGCGGCGTAGGACACCATGACGGGCGAGCCTGCGGGGATGCGAGCGCCGTGGAAGGTCACGTCCTTCTTGGGGAAGTGGACGCTGAAGTTGGCCAGCGGCGCGTCGTGCCACAGCGCGTCATCGATGGCGTGCTGGATGGGCAGGCTCCCGGTGGTCAGGGTGCCGAAATAGCGGTCGTCACTGAGCAGGCGGACGAGCGTGTTGGCAATGAGATTGCACAGTGGCTCGTTCCCGGCCCCGAGGGTGATGAGGATCTGGTTGACGGCCTCTTCCTGGCTCAGCCCATTGGGATGATCGATGAACCAGGAGGTCAAATCGTGGCCTCGCTGTGCCGCCTTGGTCCCGTAGAGGGTTTCGAGGTAGGCGCCGAACGCCTGCCCGCCCGCTGCCTGTTTCTCCGGATCGCTGTCCATCATCGCCCCGAGCGCCCACACAAGCCGCGGGCCCTCCTCGTCCGGCATGCCGAACAGAGCATTGAAGACCATCAGGGGCAGCTGCTGCGCGTACTGACGGACGAGCTCGACAGTCCCGGTATCGGCGAATTCCTGGAGCAGCGTGTCGGCGAAGCGGAATGTCAGGGCGCGCACATCATGGGGATCCAGGAGACCGAAGCTGTCCGTGATCACACGTCGCAGGTGCGCGTGTTCTTCGCCGTCGGCGAAGAACAGACTCGGCCGCCACTCCACCAGGGGCCGGATCGGGCTGTCCTCCGGCACCTGCGGCAGCCAGCTCCGGGTGTCCTTGGTCCACGTATCGGTGTCCTGGAGGAGGTCGAGGGCGGCTCGGTAGTCGGTGACCAGGTTGACCACGACACCGGGGGCCACCTCGGCTACGCCGACCGCTCCCTGCCTGCGCAGCAGCTCATAGCTGCGCTGCGGGTTCGCGGCGTGTTCGGCCCCGTGCAGGGACACGGGGGCTTCGGCTGGTGTGAGCGTCACGAGGCTTTGACTCCGGCAACGGATATGGAATGGGCGGTCAGTTGGGCGAGGGCGTGCAGGCCGCTGTTCTTCTCTCGTGCGTCACAGGTGACCAGTGGTGTCTCCGGGGCGAGGTCGAGCTTCGAACGGATGAGCGCCAAGTCGTACTTGGGTGAGTCAGGGAAGACATTGACAGCGACGGCGTACGGCAAACCGCGCTCCTCGATGAGTTCCATCACTTCCCAGGAGTCCTTGAGCCGCCGGGTGTCGACCAGGACGAGGGCACCGAGTGCTCCGAACGCGATGCCTTCCCACAGCGGGAGGAAGCGGCGCTGCCCCGGAGTTCCGTACAGGTACAGAACGATCTTGTCGCCCGGCAGGGTCAGACGGCCGAAGTCGATGGCGACGGTGGTGGTGGTTTTGTCACGCAGGACATCGTGGCTGAGGTCATCGGTAGCGACCGCCGCGTTCGTCATGACCTCGTCGGTGTGCAGTGTCGGAATCTGCGACAGCGACTTGACCACGGTCGTCTTGCCGATACCGAGCGGGCCGGCAACGAGGATCTTGATCCTTCGGTGTTCTCCTTCAGGCAGGTAGACAGGAGGCGAGCTAGGCGGCAAGGAGAGCGTGGAGTCCACTCAGAACCTCTTCCAGGACTTCTTTCGACGGTCGGCCATCGTTCGACGCGCGGAGGGCGTCCGGAATCGGGACGGTGGCCTTTAACTGACCGTCACTGACAAGTTGTTCGGCGAGCACCAGAGTCACGCTGACCGGGAGGCCGAGATAGCCGGCCAGTTCGACGACGCTGAGAGATCCGTCGGCAAGGAGCTCGATCACGCGCTGGTGCACCGCTGTGTGGTACCTCGCGAGGGGCAGACCACTGGCACGCAGAGCGGCCAGTGAATCGAGGGTGCCCGAGAGGCCGGCGCCGGGGCTGGTCCCGGTCGCAAGGTAGGCCGGCAGCAGCCGTCGCTGTTCCTGGCCGCGGCTCATGACGCCCCGTCGCTGGTACGGGCGGGAACGGACATTATCTGTTCCCCGAGTTTCATTGCCTGGCGGGCCATGGTGGCCGCGACCACCCCCATGGGCATGTCCTCATCGCCCGCTGCCGCGATCAGGGTGTTGGTTCCTTCGCCGACCGGCATGACCATGTAGATGCCCCGGTCGTTGTGTGAGGTGACGGTCTTGAGCGGAGTGCTTCGAGGGGCTCCCAGAACGGCGTTGGTGGCGGCGCGGGAGGCGGAGTGCAGCGCGGCAGTCATCGCACCGATGCCGTCTGCCTCGTCCTTGGTGAGATCCTCGGAGATGGCCTGGACCATCCCGTCGAGAGTCATGGTCAGGGCGTGCCGGACACCACGGATTTCGGTGATGGGCTTCAGGACCCAGGCGGACGGGCCGGTCTCTTCGTGGGTTTGAGGCATGGTCACTGTGTTGACTCCGAATCGGTGACGGACCGGTCGCCGGTGAGGCCACTTTGGAAATCGCTCCACATGGCACCGGTGTCTTCCGGGTTCAAGGGGCGGGGCGCTGCGGCGGCCTCTTCACTGGTGGCTGTCGCTGAGAAACGGCGGCGGCGCTGCGGTAGCGCGGCCGCGCCGGTCGGCGCGGGCGAGTGTGCGGGCGAGTGTGCGGGCGAGTCGGCATTGGCGGGCCGCTTGTGAGCCTGCGGCGCCACGGCGGGTTGGGGAGCCATGACCGAGGGAGGTGTGGCGTTTTCGTCGATCGAGGTCAGCAAGTTCTCGGGAACTGACACCACAGCGCGCACCCCGCCATAGGGAGAGGAAGTGTCGATGGAGACATGGAGGCCGTAGTCGGCGACGAGACGGCCGATGGCGGCGAAGCCCATGGACGGCGGGTCACCGAGCTCGAGGAGCATCACCTCCTGCTGTTCACCCGATATCAGACCTCGGCCACGGGCAAGCGCTTCTGAGGTCATGCCCTTGCCGGCGTCGTCGATCGTGATGCACACACTGCCGTTGCCGGTCTGGATCAAGCCGACGTCCACCATGAGGTCGTCACGGGAGTGCTCCAGCGCGTTGGCCATCAGCTCGGCGCAGACCACAGCAACAGGCTCGGCCGCGCGCCCGACCACGCCGATGTTGGAAAGGCCCAGCCGAGAAACGATGTTGATGCGGTCGAAGCCGCGCAGTCGGGAGGAGGCGCCACTGACGACCTCGCTCACATAGGTGTCCTTGCGGACGTGCCCCGGCCAGCCGCCGCACACGATGGCGGATCTCTGCGTGAGGCGCAGATTCTGCTCATTGAGATGGTCGGACTCAAGCAGGCTCTGCGTCAGACGGGGCGGCGCGCTGAACTCGTGCTGCAGACCCACAATGTTTGTCTGCAACCGGTAGGAGAGGGCCTGGGACTCCTGAGTTGCGCCACGCAGGGCAGCCCGAGCAGCGGCGTCGATGCGGCGCCTTTCCTTGAGGACGATGTCAGAAACAGCTTCGGGCAGGGCGTCGAGGAGCTGTGCAGCCTCGGACCCCGCGAGGCTCTTGTGCAGCAGTCCGGGGACGGGGTGATGAGAGCTGATCAGGTGCAGTGCAAGAGCGGGAAGTCGCTGGGAGACGAGGTGACGCACTTCGTCGAGAAGCTCTGCCTCGCGGGTATTGAGTTCCTTCGTGCGGGACTCTGCGGTCTGCCTGTTCTGCACCTCGGTTCGGGCGCGGCCCTCGGCAGCATGCGCACGGGAATTGGCGGCCTGCGCCTCCGTGGACAAGTCTCTGCCCCGTCGTACGTGTTTGCGGCGCGAGCGTGCCAGGAGCAGCGCCCAGACTGCTAGGAGGAGGGACAAGACGCCGAGGGCAAGGGCGATTTTTGAGGACAAGGTCACGGAGGGTGGTCCTAGGGGTCGGTCGAGCCTTCGAAGAGCGGCGCAGCGGTTCACTCCCTCGTAGGGGGGTGAGTGCGGCCTCCGGAGAACTGGCGGACAGGAGAAACAATGTGGCAATTCGTGAATAGCGCGTGGACCGTTCGTGCAGGGCGAAGAAGTGCCACCGCAGACAAACGACTGCGAGGCCGAGACGGGGCCCGGTGAATCGCCCGAGCCGGCCAAGGCTCCAGCGGCGAGATCCCCACAGGCAATGTCGGCCGTCCGGCCGGCCATCGCGCAACTCCCGGCCCCGGAAATGGTCGCAGGGCGGAGCCCGCCGAACGCAAATGAACAGGTTCATCAGAGCTCCGTTGAGGACTGCGACCGTCGGCTACATCTGGTGCTTCCCGCCATCGCGCGCAGTCGACTCGCGGCCTTGCCACTTCCTAACACGCGGTCAGTTTACTGGAGTTGATCAGTACACGCAGCGTTGGTGGGCCCGCGCAGTTTTGAACCGGACAATCTTCGCTTGCTGGGTTCTCGCCGATCGCACGGCGTAGACAATGCACTCTCCGGCAGCTCGCCGTATCGCCCCGTATCGGGTGATCGTCGGCGGCGGTGTCGAAGAGAGCGACACCAGCCGGGAGGCCGCGCTCCCGCGTGAGGTCCGTGAGCGGATCGCTACCGTCCTGCGCGAAATTCTCGAACGAGGTGGCCTGCCCGTCACGGTGTAGCGGGAACACCGCCGCGGCGGCCTTCCACTCGGACGCGCCGGGGCCAGTCGGCATTGTTCGACGTCCTGCTGCCATGCGTCACCGGGCCGGGCCCGGGCGGCCCGGGTGCCGATCGGACGCGTCGGCCGGAAGGCCGCTGGGTGCGCTGGAGAAACCCATGACTGTCGCCGACATCCCCATCTGGCGGTGGAAGCCGGACTGCTGCGCACCCAGCGGGGCCGCCTGATTCAGGTCAGAAAGCAGGCTCAGCAAGCGGCAACGGCGGAAGGAGTGCGCCGACTCCTCGTGAGACCGAGTAGTCGCGGGCCCGGAGTGCGGTGCTCGGGACACTGAGCATCCTGGGTTCGTTGTCGACCACGAGCACGCGCTTCACAAGAGCTCCCGTACGGCGGCGGGAAGCGACAGGGTCATGGTCAGGCCCCCACCGGGGGTGTCTTCCGGCGCAAGGGTGCCCCCCATCGCCTCGGCCAGGCCCCGGGCGAGCGCGAGGCCGAGGCCGACCCCTGTCGTGTTGTCGGTGTCGCCCAGTCGCTGGAAGGGCACGAAAGCCCGCTCACGGTCGGTGACCGGCAGACCGGGTCCGCGGTCGATGACGCGGAACTCGACCCGGTCGGCCAGCGCGCTCGCAGTGATCACGACCGAGTGGTCCGGCGGGGTGTAACGGACGGCGTTCCCGACGAGATTGGCGATGATGCGTTCCAGCAAGGGCGGATCCGCCAGTACGGCGGGCACATCCTCGGAGATCCGGATCTTCACGTCGGTCGGGTCGCAGGGCAGCGAGTCCAGAGCCGCCGGCAGCACTTCGTCGAGGGTGGTGGCCCTCAGATTCAGGGTGAGGGCCCCTGCCTGGAGCCGGCTCATGTCGAGAAGGTTGTCCACCAGCCGGTTCAGCCGGGCCATGGACTCCTCGGCCGTCGCCAGCAGTTCGGCCCGGTCCTCGTCGCTGAAGTCGACCTCGGTGCTGCGCAGGGAGCTGATGGCGGCCCAGCCGGCCGCCAGCGGGGTGCGCAGATCGTGGCTGACGGCGGCGAGCAGCGCTGTACGCATCCGGTCGGCCGCCTTCACGGGCTCTATCTCGGCGGCGGCCTCGGCGAGGCGTGCGCGTTCGAGGGCCGCGGCGACATGCGCGGTGAAGGCCGTCAGAACACGCAGCTCGGATGCGGGGAGGGCGCGGCCCCGCAGCACCAGGTGGGCGTCGGGACCGACTGGCACGTGGACGGCGTCGTCGTCCGTCGTCGGCTGAGCGAGTAGTTCGGCGGAGGTCATTGAGAAGGTCTCTCTCGTACGTTCGAGCAGCGCCGGGATCGCTTGGTCCCCGCGGACGATGGACCCGGCCAGCGAGGACAGCGTCTCCGCCTCGGCCGTGGCCCGGGCGGCGCGGCGGGACAGCCGCAGCGATCGGTCGACGATCGCGGCCACGGTGGCTGCGACGATCGCGAATACCAGGAGCGCCAGGATGTTGTTGGGCTCGGAGATGGTGAACTCACCGATCGGCGGTATGAACCAGTAGTTGAGCAGCAGGGACGCCGTCACCGATGCGACGAGCGCGGACACCACTCCGCCGACACAGGCCACCCCGACCACCACCACGAGAAACAGCAGCGCCTCACTCGTCAGGTTGAGGCTGCCTCGGGTGCTGTCCAGCAGGAACGTCAGAGCCACCGGAAGAACCAGACCTGACACCGGCCCCGCGATGAGCCGTGCGGTCGGCAGGGTGCGCCGCCGTGAGGGCAGGAGCCGACCTCCGCCGGCACGCTCGTGGGTGACCATGTGCACATCGATGTCCTGCGACAGTTCGACGATCGTTTCGCCGATGCCGCGGCCGGTGAGGAACCGCTCCAGGCGCCGTCGCCTGCTGGTGCCCAGTACCAGTTGCGTGGCGTTCTCGGCCTGTGCGAACTCAGTGAGCGCGGTGGCCACATCGTCGCCCACGACGGAGTGATAGCTGCCACCGAGGCTCTCGACGAGTGCCCGTTGGCGGGCCAGCGAAGCCGATGAGGCACCGCCGGTCAGCCCGTCGCTGCGCACGATGTGCACGGCCAGCAGGTCACCGCCTGCGCTGCGGTCGGCGATCCGGGCCGCGCGGCGGATGACTGTCTCGCCCTCGGCGCCACCCGTGAGCGCCACCACGACTCGCTCGCGTGTTTCCCAGACGCGCTCTATGCCATGTTCGGAGCGGTACTTCTGCAGCGCTTCGTCGACGCGTCCTGCCACCCACAGCAGGGCCAACTCCCGCAATGCGGTGAGGTTTCCGGGACGGAAGTAATTGGACAGGGCGGCGTCGATTTTTTCCGGTGCGTAGATGTTCCCGTGCGCCATCCGGCGGCGCAGCGCCTCGGCCGGCATGTCGACGAGTTCGATCTGATCGGCGCGGCGCACCACCTCGTCGGGGACGGTCTCCCGCTGCGGCACATCGGTGATCTTCTCGACGACGTCGTTGAGGGACTCCAGGTGCTGGATGTTGACGGCGGTGACGACATCGATGCCGGCGGTGAGGAGTTCCTCGATGTCCTGCCAGCGCTTGGCGTGCCGGCCGCCGGGCACATTGGTGTGAGCGAGTTCGTCGACGAGCGCCACCTGAGGACGTCGGCGCAGCACCGCTTCGAGGTCCATCTCGCTGAACTCCCCGCCCCGGTGGGAACGTGCGACACGAGGGAGAACCTCCAGGCCGTCGAGCCGCTCCTCGGTGAGCGGTCGCTGGTGGCATTCGACGAAGGCCACCACGACATCGGTTCCCCGCTGTGCTCTGCGATGTCCCTCGTCGAGCATCCGGTAGGTCTTGCCGACGCCGGGGGCCGCCCCGAGGAAGACCTTGAGCCTTCCCCGTCTCATATCCGATTCCGTCACGGCAGGCGCCTCCTCACGCCGCACGCACGCCCGGTCACGGGGCTTTCCTGCGTGGCCGGGCGACGGGTGCCGCTGATCAGCATCGGCCGTGAGCGGCGGGCAGGAGTCCCGGCCCGGCGACCTTGACGCGATTCTGATCCGGTCCGCTGCGGGGGCGACGGGCGCCGACCGGCTCGAAGAACTCCTGAGCGACGGCCTCAGACGTCGCAGCCCCGGGGCGCCGGCAAGGTGCGCGTCCTATACGCAGCTACCGAGTCGGGCAAGCGTCGGCGCGGCGTGCGCCTGTTCGCTCCGTGCCGGGCGTCGACTGCAATCTGCGACGCCGGCCTACGCGACGTGTGCTCCACAGCCGGTCCGCGCAGCGACCACCTGCCGGAGGGCATGTCGGCAGGCCCGCTCACGAGCCGCGTACTGCGCCGCGCTGACCTCGATCAGCGTCGCCAGCCGGTCCAGGCGCCGCGCCCGGTCCCTGGGGGTCAGTGCACTCCACGTGCCCAGCGCCGTACGGGCCGCCGCCACGGTCACAGCCACCTCGGGCTTGCGGGAGACGGGCGCCGTGCCGCGGGAACGGCCCGTGCGAGGATCGGTGAGTTCAGTGTTCGTCGTCGCTTCCTGCTGCTCGTTCCTCACAACGCGTACGATCGCAGCCACAGTTCCAGCGTCAGCACCAGCCACAGCTTGCCGCCCTGACGGGGCAGAAGCGTGCCCTCGCCCTTCATCCAGGTGCAGAGCGTGTCCGGGCGGAACAGTCCCCGGCCGGCCGACTGCCGGCTCAGCAGCAGATCGTTCCCGAGATCGCGCAGAGGACCCGTCAGCCACTGCTGCACCGGCACCCGCATCCCGCTCTTCGGGCGGTCGACGACCGTGTCGGGGAGGAGGTCGCGCGCGGCCTCCTTGAGGATCCATTTCTCCGCCGAGCCACGGAGTTTGTACGTGGGCGGCGTCGAGAACGCGTGGTCGACGACCCGGCGGTCGAAGAGCGGTGCCCGGCCCTCGATGCCTTGCGACGCCGTCAGGCGCTCCACCTTTGTCAGGATGTGGTGCGCGCCCTTGGTCCGCAGATTGCAGTGCAGGAGCTGGTTGAGGAGATGGCCCATGCGATGCGGGCTGTCGGCGCCCGGAGTCAGATACGGCTCGACGAACCGCTGGGGGCGGGGGGCGTCCCGCAGCGCATCGAGCGTCTGCGCGGTCAGTAGCGTCGGGAGGTCCGTCCAGCACTTGCGGTACGAGCGCAGATACGCCGTCGCCCGGTCCTCGTCCCAGGGCGCCCCCGGTTCACGGTGCATCTCCTGCACCAGCATCGGGAGGTTCTTCGGGCCGCCGAACACGGGATCGCCTCCCTCGCCGTTGAGCACCACCGAGGCGCCGTCCGCGGCCACGGCCTCCGCGAGCAACAGATTCGGGACCGTCAACGGATCGCCCACCGGACTGTCCAGGAGCGCGGCCGCCTCCGCGAGCCGTGAGGCGACTGTCTTTCCCGACACGTTCAGGACCCGGTGGCGGGTATGGCAGTGGGCGGCCACCAGGCCCGAGTAGCCCAGCTCGTTGGGGAGTTCGTCGCCGAAGCTGATCGAGTAGGTGTGTACCGGATGGCCGTGGAGCTTCGCCGCCAGCGCGGTGACGAGGGAGCTGTCGATCCCGCCGGAAAGAAGGACCGCAGCCGGCTCCGCCTCCGGGAGCCTGTCGGCCGTCGCCCGCTCCAGGAGCGCCCGCAGGGCCAGGACATGCTCCGTCGGATCCTGCGGCACCGGCTGCGCGATGTGCTCGCGGGGCTCCCAGTGCACCGCTTCGGTGACCGTGCCGTCCTCCGCCAGCCGCAGCACCCGCCCGGGCAGGACCTCCCGCACACCGGTCAGGAGCGTCTCCTCGCCCGGCAGATAAGCGAAGGTGAGGAACGAACGGACCGCGGACAGATTCATCGACGTGCCGAGCGCGGGCCAGCGCCGCAGCGCCCTCAGCGAGGTCGAGGCCGCCCAGGCTCCTTCGGCGCGTGCGTAGAAGAGAGTCCGTGCGCCCACCTGGTCGCGGATCAGGATCAGGTCCGTACCGTCCAGCACGGCCAGCACGAACATGCCCTCGGCGAGCGCCACCCCCGCGTTGCCGAGCCGCGCCCAGCAGCGCAGCAGCAGTTCACCGTCGGAGCACCGAGCGGGTACGGAGGTCCCCTCGGCGTGCAGCGCGGACAGGAGGGCCGGGCGGTTGTGGAGGGTGACCTCGCCCACCGCCGTCAGGCCGTGTGCCGTGAACGGGCCTTCGGCGCGGCCGGGTTCGCCCGCGATCAGTCCCAGATCAGCCCCGGCGACGTCCACGGCTGTGCGGCCGGTCCCGGCCGCACCCATCGCCTCGACATGGGCCCGGGCCTGCCGGGTGGTCGGGGCCAGGCAGACGCAGAAGCGTGCCATGGACGGCTCCTTTCCTTTGTGTTCCCTGGTCCGTACTGCTATCGCCGCCGCTACGGCTTCCGGTGGTGTCGGCGTGGCAGGCTCAGCCGAAGTCGTCGTCGCTCCAGGCGTCGTCGTCGTTGTCCCAGCCCGCGTCCCAGTCGTCCGTGCCGTTGTCACCGGAATCGCCGCTCCCGCCTCCGCCGGAGTCGCCCGAGGACGACGACTGGCTCTGTGCCTGCTGCTGGCGGAGCTCTTCCTCCTCCTCCGGGCTCATGCTCAGCGGCGGCAGCTGGGCGGCGGTTATGGCGAGGCCCGCCACGCCCAGGCCCGCGAGCACGACGCCCATCCTGCCGCCGAACGATGTCCGGTTGACCATCACCGTCTCGCCGCGGCCCCACAGGGTGCGGCCGTATCCGATGTCGCGGGCATACATCACCGTGCCGTCGGCGAGGGTGCGCTTGATGATGCGGTTGCCGAGGAGTTCGTCGGTGCCGGAGGCGTTCCGGTTGTCGTGCCAGCGCACGAGGTCGCGGTGGGATCCCTCGCGTCGGCGCCACTCCTCCCGGCCGTCCTCGTAGCGCCGGTGGACACTGCCGTCGGAGAGCAGTTCGTCGGAGTAGCCGATCTCTTGAGGTCGGATCATCGTGTGCGTTCCTCGGGTCTGTGGGGCGGTCGTGGCCTCGGGAGCCAGGGCCCGCTCGGACGGGTCACCCCGCGGTTCGCGGGCGGGTGACGCGGTGGATCATGAGACGGGCCAGGTCAGGAAACCCGTGGTACGCAGCCCGCGCAGTTCGGTCCACATGGAGTTCCGGGGCGGTCGGGGGCCCCGTGTCAGGCGCAGCACCGTACGCACCAGGCGGGGCGGTGACACCGCCGCGACCTGCGCGAACCGTCCACGCGCCAGCCACGCGGCCTCCTGGGGCCGCAGCGCCGGAGGCCAGGGTCCGAGAGGCGGTGCCGGTGCCGGGCCGCGGCCGGTGGGAAGCCGCAGGGCCGCCGCGTGACGGGGTACGAGTCCGATCGATGCCACCCGTACGCCGGGGACGCGGCCGAGAGCGGCCCTGATCCGCGCCGGGAGCTCGATGCCCTCCGGGCTTGCGTCGTGCAGCACATGGACCGTCGCGCCCTCCGCCCGCTCCAGCGCCGCGACGAGGCGAGGGGCGAGCGGCAGGGCATCGACCGCCGGGAGGACGGGGCAGGCCGCCTCCAGATGCACATGATTGGCGAGCAGCATGCGGGCGATCGAGCTTTCCTGGCAGACGAGAATGCGGGGCAGTCCGTAGGCGTAGAGGTCGGGTTCGGAGGAATCGGGTGTGGTCGGAGGCCGTGGCGGCGCCGACGGCAGCGGCGGGAGCAGGCCCTCCACGGACTCCCTGCCCCGCGCATCCAGGGCGCGCGTGAACGTGGGCAGACGCAGGGGAGGGGCCGGGGTCCGCGGGATGCGGGTGAGCAGGGCCGCGGCCGGGCTCAGGACGCGGCAGGTCTCGTAGTAGAGCTGCCGTTCCGTGAACCTGATGCCGCCGGGGCCCGCGGCGCGGGCCCCGGCCCCGGTGATCGCGAGATCGAGGAGGCGGGCGCCGGGTCCGTGGCCGGTTCGGGGAGCCGGGGCGTTGGAGGTCCCGCTTCCGGGAGCCTGGGGGCGTCGCGTACTCATGCGGAGCTGGTGCCTTCCTGCTCGGACGTACCGGCGCCGGGTCGGCCGGTGTCCCGCGCCCGTGGGGTCTGCGGGGTCTGCGGCCAGGTGAGGAAGCCGTTGGTGTGGGAGTGCCCGGGGCCGGGCGGCGGGACGGCCAGGGCCCGCTCCACCGCCCGTACGACGATCGATTCGAGAAGGCGCGGCGGCACAGCGGCGATCGGGCTCCAGA
The DNA here is from genome assembly GCF_042882185.1 of Streptomyces sp. NPDC058239. Lineage (NCBI taxonomy): Bacteria > Bacillati > Actinomycetota > Actinomycetes > Kitasatosporales > Streptomycetaceae > Streptomyces > Streptomyces sp. NPDC058239. The sequence goes on along the minus strand of NZ_JBHVWS010000011.1, from coordinate 167,498 downwards.
AGCCGTCGGCGAGCCACTCGGCGTCCGCCTCGGGCAGACCCGCGACCGTACGGAGCTGTTCCGCGTCGGCGAACCGGCTGTGCCGGGCGAGCCGTACGACGCCCTGCTTGCCCCTGGCCGCGGAGACGGGGAGGCCCGCGTCCACCACGACCCGGTCGGGCTGCGCGGCGCGGATGAGCGGTGCCAGCAGGACGCCCAGCGGGTCGGCGTCGTGCAGGACGACCACCGGGAGCGTGCTGCGGTACTCCGCGAGTTCCTTGAGGGCCCCGGCCACGACGTCGGAGCGCCCCGCGGTTCCCTCCGTGCCGGCGGCCTCCAGGAGGACGGCACCCAGACGGCCGGGAATGTCATTGGCCGTGAGGAAGAGGGCTGCCGCCCGGTCGGTGCACAGGATCACGGCCGTGGGCCTGGACGCCGGAGCAGACGCACGGGAACGGCTCACGCTGCGCGGCCGGGGCGCGGGGCGTGCATCGTCGACGACGCCTTTCGGCAGCCGGCCGTACGCCGTCGACCAGGCGCCCGTCATCAGCTGACGAAAGATCTCTTCGGAGGGGATGATCTGCGAACGGGGCGGCTGACCGGGGCGATGGCGCATGGCCGATGCGACGACGAGGACGACGCACCCGGCAGCTCCGGCGACGAGCGCGAGGACACCGTCGGTCAGGACCGCGCACAGGAGGAGGACGACGGCCACCGGCAGAGCCACGAGCCAGCGGATCCCGGTCGGCACACCCTGCGGCTCCTGCTCGGCCCACGCGTAGTTGCGGGTGCGGGACAGGTACCAGAGCTGGGTGAGGGTGATCTTCAGGCGTCCGTGGTCGGTGGCGCGCTCCGCGATGCCCCGGATACGGATGTCGTGCATGCCCATGCCGTGGACCGCAGGGTCGAGTGCGAAGCGTTTCCCGCAGTGCGCGCATACTCGGCCGGTGCGCTCCTTGCCGGTGAGCGAGGCGGCGCAGCCGGGGCAGATCACCGCTCACCCGCCCGGTCCCGGGCCGCCGGGCCGGGCCAGGTCATGAATCCCACGGACGCGGCGCGGCGCCGTTGTGGATCGACGTTCCGGGTGACCTGTTCGGCGATCCGGGTGACGGCGGCGAGAAGCCGGGCGGGGGGCATGCCGACGAGCGGAAACCGCCAGCCCTTTCCCAGCCACTTCAGCTCCTCCTCGGTGAATTCGCCGAGCGCGGTGAGCCGTGCCATGGTCTCCCGGTCGGGCTGACCGCCCCGGTCGCGGTAGGGCACGGCCTGGGCGAGACCGCGGACGGTGCGCAGTGGCAGTCCGGCGTCGATCACCATGCGTTGCCCCAGACTCTCGCGGACGCGTCGGACGAGGAGCTCGCCGTGCGCGTCGGCGTCGTGGAGCACGATCACCGGGCCCTGAGTGGGCAGGGCGCGGACCGTGTCGAGATCCTTGGCCGGCGCGATCCCGTAACGGGCGGGCAGGCCGTCGGCGATCAGGAACGCCGTGATGGAGCGGTCCGGGCACAGGAGTACGGCCCCGGGCTGAGCGCCGGAGGGCTCACGAGTTCTGGCCTGAGAGGGAACGGGAGCGGTGTCGTCGACCACCCCGGGCGGCAGCCCGCCGTACACGTTCCGCCAGGGCTCGAGCGCCTCCGAACGGAACGCCGCACGGCTCATGACCGGGAAGCCCCGGCCCGCACCGGCGGCTCGTGCGACGGCGAAGCCCGCGGAGGCGAGCAGCAGGGCGCCCGAGATGAGGACGAGGTACGAGATCTCGGTGAAGATGCCGAAGACGCCGACGACCAGGCCCGCGAAGAGCGAGGAACCCGCACACCCCGGCGCGAACTTGCCCTCCTTGAGGCGCTTGCGCGAGAGCGCGTACCACAACTGGTCCGGCGCCACCGCGATCCTGCCCTCCTCCGTCACCTTGGCGAGGATCCTGCGCACCCGCAGGTCGCTGAGGCCGAGGGAGTTGGTCTTGGGGTCGAGCGCGTACGTGCGCCTGCAGTGGGAGCAGGTGTTGTCGGGGCGCTCCTTGCGGAGCAGGTTCTTCTCGCAGTGCGGACAGATCACCGGCGGACCTCCAGTGCGGTCGCCACACGGCGCAGCCGTTTGGCCAGACGCTCGCGGACGGTGGTGGTGGCGATGCCACGGTCCTGCTGAAGGTGCTCGATGTCGCGCAGAGCGGCTGCGAGTGCGCGGTAGTCGGTGGCGGTGGCCACGGCCACCCGGCCGGCCGTCGGGGTGTCGCCCGGGGCGCGGCGCTCCGCCTCCCCGGCGGTTATCGCGTAGTCCTCGTGGTCGATCCCGTAACCGGTGTTGGCTGCGAGGATCGTCAGCGGATCGGTGCCCCTGTTCGCGAAGGAGTGGGGCATCATCTCCGGAATCCGTATCAACATCCCCGGAGTCAGCGGGACTTCGGTGACCCGGCCGCGGTCCGCGTCATGGAGGCCGCACGCCGCGTGGCCCAGGCTGAGGACGAAGTGTTCACCGCCGTGGGCATGCGGGGTGAAGGCGCTGCGCGGCCCCACGACACCGAGTTTGACCGTCGCGTTCGAGGGGCGTTCGGGGGAAGTTGCCGCGTCGCCCACCAGGTAGTGGGCGAACTGTCCGTCATCGATGAAGCGGAGGAACTCCCGCTCAGGTCCCAGCTCGCGGGCGCCCTCGCGGTCGGCCAGCTCGATGCCTCCGTCCGGCCTCAGGTGGTACAGCTCCACGCCCTCGGGGAGCGTGCCCCATGCTCCGCCCGGCATGGCGTCGGATATGTCGTCATGCGTTCTCCCGGACATCGCGCCTCCCCCTGTGTTCCTGTGCGCGGCGCGCGCTTCGCAAGCGCATCGTATGGCCTTGATTCACAACAAGGAGAGCCTTTGGAGCGACTCTTGGACAATGTGCGCGGGAACGGTGGGTGAACTCACGTCGGGCGGACGGCAGGAAGGGCCGGTGGAACCGTGCGCGGGATCCGCATCCATGGACGGACAGCCGGAGGCGTCCGGGTCGACGCGGCGAGGCGGCCCGTCAGGGCAGGCGGGTGCGGTGCAGGGTGACGAGCAGACACCAGATCCGGTGTGCGATCTGGGCGGAGGTGCTTTCGATGAGCCCATGCAGCCAGTCGGCGAGCACGCCCGTGAAGGTCGCGGCCACAGCCGAGGCGATCAGTTCGGGCTCCGGTGCCCCGGCCAGGGTGCGTTCGGTGTGGCTGCGGGCGCGCAGGTCCCGATGAAGGACGTGGCCGAGGGGGCCGCCGCCGCCCGGGTGCAGCAGCGCCCGGTAGAGGCCGGTGTGCGGGGTGAGGCCGGCGAAGAAGTCGACCAGCGCGGGTGGCGGGGAGGCGGGGTCAGGGGTGCCACGCCAGGCGTGCAGGGCGTCCACGGCATCGCGGACCACGTCGGCGCAGGCATCCACTGCCAGCGCCTCCAGGTCGCCGTAGTGGAGGTAGAACGTGGCACGGCCGACTCCGGCCCGACGCACCAGTGCGGCGACGCTGACGTCCGCCAGCGGGCGCTGGGCGCACTCGTCGAGCAGGGCCCGGCGCAGCTTGGCCCGGGTCCGGGCGGCCCGGGGGTCTTCACGCGGGGTGGTCATCGGGCGATCAGGACGGCAGCGAGGGCCAGGGCCCCGGGCAGTGCCTGGGCAATGAGGATGCGCCGGTTCGCGGTGGCGCCGCCGTACACGCCGGCGACGAGCACACAGACAAGGAAGAAGACCCGGACCCGGAAGCCTGTCGGATCGTCGGCGATCAGACCCCAGACCAGCCCGGCGGACAGGAAACCGTTGTAGAGCCCCTGATTCGCGGCCAGCGGTGCGGTGGCACGGGCCAGGGCGGCGTCGAAACCGGAGAGCTTCCGGCCCGGTCCCTTCTCCCAAAGGAACATCTCCAGAACCAGGATGTACGCGTGCAAGGCCGCCACGAGGCCAACCAGGACGTCCGCTGCCGTCTCCATCATTGTCGCCACCTACTCAGAGTTCATGGACAAGTGTCCAGAATACATGGACACCTGTCCATGAAATTTCCTGGGTGCGCTCCGGGCCCGACCCTCGTCCGACCATGACGGCAGCGCCACGGGGTGCCGGCCGGCACCCCGCGCGCCGGTTCCTCGCGTCGCACGCCGGGCGGACCGGGCCAGGAGGACGCGGGCCGGCGGTCCTGGCGTCAACACGGCGTCCCACGGTCTCCCGCGTCCGACGTAAAGAGGTGGAAAAGCGGGTAAACCATCGCGGGGCGCACGGCATCCTCTCAGGCGTGATGAGCCTGACGGGGACACCCTTCTTCCTGGCCACGATCGCGCTGGCCGTGGTCACCGTGCTGCTTCCCCTGCTGCTGTGGGGCCGGGTGCGCGGCCCCGCCGTGGTGCGCGGCGCGGTCCGCCTGGTGATGGTCGTCCTCGCGCAGGCGGCCGCCGTGCTGAGCGTCTTCGTGATGGTCAACAACACCAACGGCCTGTACGACAGCTGGGCCGACCTGCTCGGCACAGGACACCACATCGTCGCCGCGCCCGATCTCGGGCGCGACGGACTCGGGGATCACAAGCACCTGGCGAATGAGTCGAAGGGCGTACAGGATTTCAGTCCGACGCACGACGCCCGGATGGGCCGGGGCGTCCGCGTCACCCAGTTGAGCGGCCGGGTGTCGGGGGTGCGCGGCGAGGTGTACGTATGGCTGCCGCCGCAGTACGGCCAACCGGCCTACCGGCACCGGAAGTTCCCCGTGGTCGAGCTCCTCGGCGGCTTTCCCGGATCGACGAAGGCGTGGTTCAGCAGCCTGCGGGTGCAGTCGCAGCTGGGGGCCGGGATGCGGAGTGGGGAGATTGCCCCGTTCATCCTCGTGGAGCCGCGGACCAATCTGCTGGCGGGTCAGGACACCGGGTGCGCCAATGTGCCGGGTGTCGTGGACGCCGAGTCCTGGCTGAGCGTGGATGTCCGGCAGATGGTGACCGATACCTTCCGCGCGCAGAGTCGTGCGAGCGGCTGGGCGGTGGCCGGGTTCTCGGCCGGGGCGCACTGCGCCGTGAAGATGGCGCTCTCCCACCCGGACCGGTACCGGGCCGCCGTGGGCCTCTCCGGCTACAACGACCCGGCCGCCGAGCGGGTTTCCCTCACGGGCCGGGACCCGGAGCTGCGGCGGGTCAACAACCCGCTGTGGATTCTGCGCCACGCCGCCACCCCGCCGTGCGTCGCGCTCTACCTCTCGGGCGGGCGCAACGACGGCTACCGTGACGGCCTCGCGCTGCGGCGGGCGGCAACGCCTCCGACGCGGGTGGTGGTGGCAGAGGTGAGCGGCCCGCACACCATCGGGCTGTGGAAACGTCAGGTGCGGCATGTCTTCCGCTGGCTGACGGCCGAACTGTCGCCCTGCACGGGCCGGGTCGCTCCCGCGAAGGGCATCTGATCGATGGGGCCGGCGGGACCGGGGCGCCCGGGTGCGGCGCGCGGATCATCGCCGGTGGGCCCCGTCGGCAAGCGCGTGTACCACCTGCGCCACACCTGCCTGACCACCCAAACGTATAGGCGTGCGCATGGCCCGCAAGGGGATCGATTCCAGCGAACGACTGGGACGCCGCAGGTGGATCATCGGACAGCCGAGGCGGCGCGGTAGATGTTGGCCACCACGGCCATCTGTTCATGACGGATCGGTACACCGCCGAGTTTGGCCTCTACCAGCTTCTCGGCTTCGCTGATGGATCGCCGGCCGGTCACGGCACACTCCTTCGACGCCCGGGCGGCGCCATGGATCGACGGCATCGTTCGGATTCAAATTGTACGTGGGGCAGGACCCGCGGGCGGTGCGTGTGTGGCACGAGGAGGCAGGGCCGGTGGGTGCCGTACCGGGAGCGACAGGCACCGTCATCGCCGGCCGGGTGCGGCGTCATCCCTCACCGAGGCCGCTGCCGGGTCGGCAGCCGGATGCGCCCGGGCGCTCAACGGGGTGCGAAGCAAAGAGAGTTGGGGGACTGGTAGGAAAGTTTACTGTTCGCTAGCATTCCGGGCGGTGGCTCGGCGCGGTGTCTGATCCCCTAGGCATGACGCGCTCAGTGAGAGCTCTGGCCCGGCCACCATGATGCCGCCCCCTGCCCGAACGAGGGCCGGGGCGCGAGGTCACGCACCAATGCCCAGCTCTCGCCACCCCCAAGGCCAGGAGTCCAGGGATGCAACTGAACGGCTCAGCTCCGCTCCTCACGCCCGCGCGGCGTCGTACGGTGGGCGTGGTCATCGCCGCCGTACTCCTCCTCGTCGGAAGCCTGTTGCTCGGCTACCCCGACCGGGCCGACGCCGCCGACGACCCCCTTGTTTCGCATGGCAAGCCCGCCACCGCCTCCTCCAGCGAAGCTTCCGGCCTCGGCCCGCAGAACGCCTTCGACGGCGACCCGGCCACCCGCTGGGCGAGTGCCGAGGGCGAGGACCCGCAGTGGATACGTGTCGACCTCGGTGCCACCGCCAACGTCACGCGGGTGAAACTGAGTTGGGAGGCCGCGTACGCCAAGGCGTACCGGATCGAGATCTCCGCCGACGGCACCACCTGGACCCGGCTCGCCAACGAGACGGCCGGGAACGGCGGCACCGACGACTGGTCTGCCCTCTCCGGCAAGGGCCGCTACCTGCGCGTGTACGGCATCGCGCGCGGCACTGCCTACGGCTACTCGCTGCACGAGGTCGAGGTGTACGGCACTCTCGACGGCGCGCCCCCGCAGACCGGTGCCTTCACCGTGGTCGCTGCCGGTGACATCGCCGCCCAGTGCACCGCCTCCGACAGTGACTGCGCCCACCCCAAGACCGCCGCACTGGCCCAGAAGCTCGATCCGAAGTTCTATCTGACGATGGGCGACAGCCAGTACGACGACGCCCGGATCGCCGACTTCCGTGCCTACTACGACAAGACCTGGGGTGCTTTCAAGGACAAGACGCATCCGGTACCGGGCAACCACGAGACGTACGATCCGGCCGGGTCGCTGGTCGGCTACAAGACATACTTCGGGGCGATCGCGTACCCCCAGGGCAAGAGCTACTACAGCTTCGACGAGGGCAATTGGCACTTCATCGCCCTCGACTCCAACTCCTTCGACCAGAGCGCCCAGATCGACTGGCTCAAGGCCGACCTCGCCAGGAACAGCAAGGCGTGCATCGCCGCCTACTGGCACCACCCGCTGTACTCCTCGGGCGGGCACGGCAACGACCCGGTCAGCAGGCCGGTCTGGAAGATCCTGTACGGGGCCAAGGCCGACCTCGTGCTCAACGGGCACGACCACCACTACGAGCGGTTCGCCCCACAGAGCCCCGATGGGAAGGCCACCGCCGACGGAATCACCGAGATCGTCGGCGGTATGGGCGGCGCCGAGCCATACCCCATCGAGAACGTCCAGCCCAACAGCCAGAAGCGGATCAGCGGTGAATACGGCGTCCTGAAAATGGACTTCACCGACTCCGGCTACAGCTGGAGCTACGTCGGCACCGACGGCAAGACCAAGGACACCAGCCCGCAGTACACCTGCCACTGATGTATCTGGCGACCACAGGCCGCCGGGACGCGCCGGCCCCGCCCCGCACCGGCGGGGCGGGCCGACGCGTCCCCGGCACCGTCCTGGCCCTCGGCACGGTCAGCCTCGTCACCGACATCTCCTCCGAGATGGTCACCGCGGTGCTGCCGCTCTACCTCGTCCTCGGACTCGGTCTCTCACCTCTCCAATTCGGATTCCTGGACGGCCTGTTCAACGGCGCCGCCTCCGTTGTGCGGCTGCTCGGCGGGCACGCCGCCGACCGCGGCGGCCGGTACAAACGGGTCGCTGGCATCGGCTACATCCTCTCCGCCTGCTCCCGGCTCGGCCTGCTTCTCGCGGGCGGTGCCACCGCCGGGATCGCGACCGCCCTCGCCACCGACCGGGTCGGCAAGGGCATCCGTACGGCGCCCCGTGACGCGCTGATCACCTTGAGCAGCCGACCCGAGGCGCTTGGCAGGTCCTTCGGCGTGCACCGGGCGATGGACACCACGGGCGCACTGCTCGGCCCGCTCGCCGCGTTCGCCCTGCTCTGGGCAACCGCCGACGCCTACGACGCGGTGTTCGTCGTCAGCTTCTGCGTCGGTCTGCTCGGGGTACTGATCCTCGTCCTGTACGTTCCCGGGGGTCACCCGGCACCACCCACGAACTCGACTCCCCGTACACGAAAGTCATTTGGGGCACTCCGTGATCCCGCCTTCCGGCGGATTCTCGCAGCCGCCGCTCTACTGGGTGCCGCCACCGTCGGTGACGCCTTCGTCTACCTCCTGCTCCAGCGCAGCCTCGGCCTCCCCGTCGGCTGGTTCCCGCTGCTGCCGCTCGGCGCGGCGGCGTGCTATTTGCTGCTCGCGGTCCCGGCGGGCCGGATCGCGGACCGGGTCGGCCGAAGGCTGCCGTTCCTGTTCGGACACGTCGCGCTGCTCGGTGTGTACGCCACGCTCCTCGCCCCGACCGGCGGCCCGGCAGCACTTCTCCTTGCGCCCGTCCTCGTGCTGCTTGGCGTCTTCTACGCCACCACCGACGGGGTGCTGATGGCCCTCGCCGGACCGGTGCTGCCCGCCGACGGCAGGGCGGGCGGACTCGCCCTGCTCCAGACCGGCCAGGCGCTGGCCCGGATGCTCGCCGCCGCGGGCTTCGGCGCCGCGTGGACGGTGTGGGGGCCACGCCCCGCGCTGTGGGCGGCGATATCGGCTCTGCTCGCTGCGCTCGCGGGCGGCTGGGCACTGCTGCCGCGCAACCAGTCCGGCGCCCCGGCGCCCGCGGGGCCGGCAGCCCCGATCCCCGAGAGGCGGACCCCATGAGTACCAGGTTCCCAAGACCCGCAACCCCGCTGGGGCCACGGGCCCGTATCGCCGTCGTGGTGGCCGCGGTGCTACTCCTCGCGGGCGGCTCCGTAGGGTACGCCCTGCACGCGGAACAACGGGCGGAGGGGCAACGAGCAAACGCAGACGCCTCGTTCACTCTCGGCGGGCCCGCGCTGTACTTCCGGGACACGGCCACAGGACGCGTCGCGCATCAGCCGTCCGCCGGAACCCCCGGCGCCCGCACCACCGGCGGCCCCGCCTGTGACCGGTTCTACGCCTCAGGTGACACCGCGCTCTGCCTGCGCGCCGAGCCCGGGGTGCTGCCGAAGACATACGCGATCGTTCTCGACCGGCGGCTGCGCGAGATGCGCCGGATCACCGTGCCGGGCGTTCCCACCCGGGCCCGCGTCTCCGCTTCCGGGCGGATGCTGTCCTGGACGGTGTTCGCCACCGGTGACTCCTACGCCACCACCGCCTTCTCCACGCGGACCGCCCTCCTCGACCTGCGCACCGGCTACCTCGTCAAGTCCATGGAGGAGATCCCCCTCACCATCGACGGTGTCCGCTACCACGCGCCCGACGTCAACTACTGGGGGGTGACCTTCGCCCGCGACGACAACCGCTTCTACGCGACCGTCTCCACCAAGGGCCGCACCTACCTCGTCGAGGGGAACATGAGGGACTGGTCGGCGAAGACGCTGAGGCAGAACGCCGAGTGCCCCTCCCTGTCGCCCGACAACACCCGGATCGCCTTTAAGAAGAAGGTTTCCGACGACCCGGCCGCGCCCTGGCGGCTGTACGTCCTCGACCTGCGGACCATGCGTGAGACGCCGCTCGCCGAGACACGCAGCGTCGACGACCAGGCGGCCTGGCTGGACGACGGCACGGTCGCCTACGCGCTGCCGGGCGCGGCCGGCCGGGCGAGTGACATCTGGACCGTCCCCGCAGACGGCACCGGGGCACCCCGCGTGGCCGTGGCGGGCGGATCGTCGCCGGTGGCGGTGGGCTGAGCGAGGCGGCCCGGGCACATTGTTCCGAGCCCGGTGCGGGCGGGCGGAGCCGAAGTCGGAGTGTTCCTGGGGGCGTCGGCAGGTGGCACCTCTGCGGTGCGGGCCTTCACGCCCCTGCTCGGTGCCGAATTCATCCCTGAGCCGAAGGGGCGGTTGCCTGGTCGCCCGACGGGCCGCCGCAGCGCCGTGAGGCGTTAACAACCGTGATAGAAGAGGGTGTTATGAAACACGAGGCATACAACGCAGAACAATTCCGCAGCGCTGTCCCGCACTCGGCCCGCGTCTGGAACTACTGGATCGGCGGCAAGGACCACTACCCGGTGGACCAGGAGCTGGGAGATCAAGTAATCGCGAGCTACCCGCAGACGCGGGAACTCGCCCTGGCGTCACGGGCGTTTCAGGCGCGTGCGGTGCGGTATCTGGCCGAAGCGGGAATATCCCAGTTCCTTGACATCGGGACCGGGCTTCCCGTGCAGAACAGCACCCATGAGGTCGCGCAGAGCGTCGAGCCGAAGGCTCGCATCGTGTACGTCGACAACGACCCACTCGTATTGGCGCACGCCCGTGCCTTGCTGACAAGTGCACCGGACGGGATGACGGACTACGTGCACGCGGACATGCTGGAAGCCGAACGGGTACTCCAGGAAGCGGCGCGCACCCTGGACCTGACACGACCCGTGGCCGTGATGGTGCTGTCCACGCTGGGACACCTCCAGCCCCAGGCCGGCATCGACCTCATGCGCCAGTACATGGCCGGCACAGTGGAAGGCAGCTATCTGGTCCTCTGCGACACGGTCGCCACGCCCCAGACGCTGGCTGCGCAGAAGGCTTACGCGGAGGGCGACACTCCGCCGTACCTGGTGCGCCGGCCGGAGGAGATCCTCGCGAGCGCCGACGGGATGGAGTTGGTCGAGCCCGGATTCGGGTCGATCACGCTCTGGCGAGCGGACGAAGAGGACCACGAACCGGTCGACCAGTGGGGATTCGTCGCCCGCAAGGTGTAGTAGTCGGCGACTGCACCGGTCGATGCTCTGAGCCCGCGTTCGCATGTGGCTGTCCGATGAGGTCACCGCACGCTTCAGCGCGCATACGGCCTCGCTCGGCGACCCCCGCCCGGTGCCTGCCGCCCTGCGGCAGGCCGAGCCGGTGTTCCGGCAGGCACAGGATCTTGACCATGGTGGCGGCTCCTCATCCGTTGTTGCGGGAAGGAGCCTCACACCCCCGTGCCGGCCCTACCGAGCGGGCACCTGCAGAGATCCCCGGGACCACTTTGAGGTACGGCGAATCCCGGCCGGATCGGCATGCGTGTCGGCTCCACCTGGGAAGACGGGAAAGCGACGTGCCCCCCTGAAAGTCAGTGCCGCCCTCTACGGTGGAGAATCAAATGCCGTCAGGTGGCAGGGGAGGGGGTGAGAGGTATGCGCAGGGTTCCGCCGGAGATGTTCCGTTTCACCACGGGGGAGAGGTCCGACCTCTACGGTGCCGTGCTGGATGCCTTCGGCGCGGCCGGCGAGCACCTGGAGACGGCGCTGGGGCTGGACGACGTGCGCGGGCGGCTGCGGACGGTGGGGTGGCCGGCCGCGGTCGAGGACGAGGAACTGCACGACGTACTGAAGAAGCTCGTGGAGTGGAAGCTCCTGGACCGGGTCCACAACCACGCCGAGAACTACCGCACGGCCGAGGAGTACGAGCGGCGCAACCTGCAGTACTCGCTGACCCGCCGGGGCGAGGCCGCGCTCGCCGGGGTGCGGCACGCGCTGGAGGTGCTCGCCTCGACAGGGGCGCTCCAGACGGCCGTACTGGAGGCGATCGCCGACCGGCTCGACGAGCTGTGCCTGCTCTCTGCCGAGCCAGTCTCGGCCGATCGCCGGATCTTCACGACGCTGCGCGAGCTGGAAGGGCACCTGGAGGCCCTGGTGGAGAACACCAAGGCGTTCAACGCCGAGCTGCAGCGGCTGTTGCGTGCCGAGGGCGCCGATCTGGAGGTCTTCCGGGAGGTGAAGGCTGCCACCGTCGCGTATCTCCAGGAGTTCCTGGTCAACCTGGATCGGCGCGGGCAGGCCGTCGCGGCCGCTGTCGTCCGGGTGGAGGAGCGCGGTGTCTTCCTGCTGCGCGAGCGGGCCCTGCGCGGCGCCGAGCTGCCACCGGTGGCCGGCGAGGACCCCACGCCCGGCTGGCTGGAGAGCCGACGGGCCCGCTGGGCCGGTCTGCGGGCGTGGTTCCTGCCGGACGACGGGGCCCGACCTCGCATCGAGCAGCTGCACGACATCGCCCGGCGGGCCATCGTTTCCCTCCTGCAGGTCCTGGAGCGGATCAACGAGTCGCGGCGCCGCTCCTCCAGCGCCGTACAGGACTTCCGCGAGCTGGCGCGCTGGTTCGCCGCAGCCGCAGGGGAGGAGGATCTGCACCGGCTGTGGGCGGCAGCCTTCGGCCTGGGGTCGGCGCGCCACGCCCATCTCGCCCACTCCGACCCGGAACTGATTCCCCCGGCGCAGTCGTGGTCCGAAGCGCCGCCGGTCGAGGTGTCGGCGCTGCTGCGCACCAGTGGACGGACCGAGCGGTTCACCCGTACGGCCAAGGTGCGGGACGTTGCCGCTGTCAAGGCGGCACGGGCCGAGCGGGCCCGTACCCAACGGGCGGAGCTCGCGCTGGCCTGGCGGGACCTGGCGACGGACGGGCCCGTGCGGCTGTCCTCCTTCGGTGAACTGGACCCCGCCGTCTTCGAGCGGCTGCTCGAACTGCTGGGCTGCGCCCTGGCCGCCGGCCCGGACACCACCGGGATGCGGCGCGCGACCACCGGGGACGGCCGGGTGGAGATCACGCTCTCCCCGCCGCCCGACCACCGCACCGCCGTGCTGCGTACCGCGAAGGGCGTGCTGGCCGGGCCGGACTACGTCGTCCGCATCACGGCGGCGGACGGGGCCGGGGCATTCCCGGCCCCACGGAACTCCGTGCGAGGGGAGGCGGCGGGATGAGTACGCTCGCCAACCAACTGGCGGCCGCCGAAAGGGAGGAGGTGGCCCGGGGCATCCGACTGCTGCTCGCCCGTCCGCTGCTCACCGAGGCAGCCGACCCGACGGGCTTCGAGCTCGTTCGCCGCCGCCGCGAGCCGCTGGCCAAATGGTTCGACTACACCTGCGGCTGGAACCTGGTGGTCGAGCCCCGGCGCGGATACGCACGCCTTGCCAAGATCCGCGCCCACGCCGACGCCTCCCGTCCCGCCCGCAGGTCGCGTTCCGGCCGGGCCCCGTTCGACCGTCGGCGTTACGTCCTGCTGTGCGTGATCGCGGCTGAGCTGCTGTCCATGCCGATGACGACCATCGGACTGCTCGCCGACCGTGTCGTCCAGGCCACGGCGGCCGATCAGGCACTGCCCGCGTTCGACCCGGTGCACCGGCCGGAGCGGATGGCATTCGTGGACGTCCTCAAATTGCTGGAGTCGTACGGCGTGCTTCGTGCGGTCGACGGTGCCACGGAGGCGTACGTCGAGTCGGCCGAGGCCAAAGTCCTCTACGGCGTGGACACCACCCTGCTGATGCGGCTGCCCGTCGCGCCCGTCGGCGCCTCTGGACTGGCCGTACCGCCGGACGAGGTGCCCGCCCGCTTCGAGGACCTCCTCACCGGCATCGTGCGGGAGCGGCGCTACGGCGGCGCGGCCGAGCCGGTCGGCGCGGCCGGTGACGGGACGATCGAGGAGAAGGCGCCGAGCGCGACTGCCGCCACGGAACCTCAGCGCAATCTGTGGCTGCGCCACTCGGTGCTGCGCCGCCTGTTCGACGACCCTGTCGTGTACCGCGCGGACCTCACCGAGGACGAACTGGCCTACGTCACCTCCCTGACCGGCCGCCAGATCCTGCGCCGGTCGGTCGAACAGGCCGGTTTCCTCCTGGAGGAACGCGTCGAAGGCTTCCTGCTCGTGGACCCGGACGCGATCGCGACCGACGTCCGCTTCCCCGACGACACCTCCACCGCCCGGGTTGCCGCACTGCTCCTGCTCGAACCGGTCTGTGCCGCGCCCGCCGGGCTGTTCCCCGAACAACTCGCCGAGGCCGGCGCGGACCTGCTGCGCCGCTTCCCCCGCTGGGCGAAGGCGTACCAGTCCCAGGACGGCGCGGCCCGACTGGCCGACGACGCTGTGCGTGTACTGCGGGACACCGGGCTGATCCACCAGGTCCGGGGCCGTGTCGTCGCACGCCCGGCCGCTCACCGCTACCGCGTCGCCGAGGCCACCAGCGCGGACGCGGGCACGGGAGCCGGACAGAGGAAGAGTGTGAAACGGCGCGACGTGACGGACACCGCGGTCCCGGACAGCGGTCCGCACGAAGGAGACGAGCAGTGAGCGTGACAGAGCTTCCCGCGCCGCGACGCCACGAGCGTGCCGCACCTGCGGAGTCGGCCGAGGCGGCCGGTCCGGATGCACCAGCGCGACGGAGCCGCTGGCAGCCGCACCGCGCGGGCATTCTCAACGTCTGGCGCTACTACGACGAAACCTTCACCTTCCACCAGGGCCGTCTGCTGCTGCGCGGCCAGAACGGCTCGGGCAAGTCCAAGGCCCTGGAACTCCTGCTGCCCTTCCTCTTCGACGCCAGCCTGCGCCCCAACCGCCTGTCCACGTTCGGCGGCTCGGAACGCACCATGCACTGGAACCTGCTGGGCGAGGGCGCCTCCGGCAAGACCCGGGTCGGATACGTGTGGCTGGAGTTCCGCCGTACCGATGACGGCGGTGAGGAACGCTGGTTCGGCTGCGGGGCGCGTCTGCAGGCGAGTGTCCACACCAGCGGCGTGCACACCGACTACTTCACCACCGGCTCCCGCATCGCCCGCCCCGGCGGCCTGTCCCTCGTCAACGAGGCCGGACAGCCCCTGACCCGCGCCGCCCTCGCGGAGGCCCTGCGCGACCGCGGCGACGTCCACGCCTCGGCCGCCGACTACCGCACAGCGGTCCGGCGTGAACTCTTCGCCGGCATGGGGGAACAGCGCTACGAATCACTCCTGTCCGCCCTTCTTCAGCTGCGCCAGCCCAAACTGTCCGAACGGCTCGACCCTTCCCTGCTCTCCACTCTTCTTTCCCGCGCCCTGCCCCCACTGGGCGAGGGCGAGATCGCCGAACTCGCCGAGGGCTTCGAGCGGCTGGACCGCCAGCGCGAGCACCTCAAGCGGCTCGACGACGAGGTGGCGGCGGCCGAGACCGTCGCGTCCCGGCAACGCGGTTACGCGCGCCGGGTCCTGCGCGCCGCCTCGGCCATGCTGATCTCCGCCACCACGGAGATGGACAACCTCACCCGCGTCGCCCGTCTCAGTGCCGAGGAACACGCCACGGCCCAGGAGGAGCGGGAAGTGGCCGGAGTCCGGCGCGAGGAGCAGGCCAGGCGCGCGCACACCCTGGAGGAGACCATCGAGGGCCTGCGCGACAGTGACGCGTACCGGCAGGGCGCGGAGCTCGACCGGCTCCGCCGCCGTGTCGAGGTGACGGCGGCCGACGCCCGGCGACAGCGCGCCACCGCCCGCACCGGACAGCACCGGGCGGAGGAGGACCGGCGGCGTGCCGACGAGGCCGCGGGCCATGCCCATACGCTCGACGAGCACGCTCGCGAAGCCGCCGAGGGGGCACACAGGTCGGCACGGGCAGTGGGTCTGGAGTCCGTCCATCATGAAGTGAACGCGCTGCTCGACGTCGTACGCCCGCCGTCTGGTACGGCAGTTCCCGGAACGGGCACCGGCCCGTCCGAGGCCCTGCCCGCTTCCGGCGAAACGGGCGAGAACCGGGCCAGGCGGGCGCGCCGGCTGCTGCGGGGCGCGGTCAACGCCCGGCGGCAGCAGGTCGATCTCGTCATGGAGGCGATGGACGTGCACGACCGGGCGGTCCGGGACCGGGGCGCCGCCGAGGAAGCGCTCGAACAGACCCGCGCCCGCCTCGCGGAGGCGATCGCCGGGCGTGACGAAGCGGTCCATGCCTGGGACGACGCCCTCTCCGTACAGGCGGGTCGGCTGCGCGTCTGGGCCGAGGGGTGCACGGAACTCCGGATCGCCGACCCGGAAGAGCTGTCGGCCCTCGCGGCGTCCGAGACGCAGGTGGCAGCTCTGGTGGAAGCCGCCGCGCGCCCGGTGGAGCAGGAGATCGCGGAACACGAGGCCACCGAGCGAGCCGCGCGACGAAGCTTGCTGGACGAGCGCGACGGGCTGGCGAGGGAGGCGGAACGGCTGCGTCAGGAGACCGACCTCCCGCCCTCGCCGCCGTCCACCCGCACCGCGGACCGCGCCGTGATGGCGGGTGCGCCGCTCTACCGGCTGGTCGCCTTCCGCGAGGACGTGCCGCTCGCCGTGCAGGCCGGAGTGGAGGCGGCGCTGGAGGCGTCGGGCCTGCTGGACGCCTGGGTCGGCCCGGACGACGGACTCACGATGCCCGGCCACGACACCCGCGTCGAGGCCGCGCTGGCCCTGCCCGCCCCGGGGCCGAGCCTGCTGGAGGTACTGCGGCCCGAAGAAGACATCCCGGTCCCGGCGGAGACGGTCACCCGCCTGCTCGCCGGCGTCGCCTACGGTGCGTGGCTTCCCGGCCGGCATCCGGCCGCCGTGTCCGCCGACGGTGCCTGGCGCCTCGCGTTCGCCACGGGTACCTGGAGCAAGCCGGAGCCCGCCCACATCGGCGCCCTCGCCCGGCAGCGCGCACGACACCGCCGGATCGGCGAACTGACCGACCGGTTCACCGCAACGCACGCCTCCCTCACCGCCCTCGACGACCGGTTGCGCGCCCTCGCCGCCCGATGCGACCGGCTGGACGATGAGCGGGCGGACCGCCCCGACCACCGCGAGCTCGATCAACGGCGCCGTGCCTGGGACCGCGCCGAGGACCAGGTGGCGGCCCGGGACGACGCCGTACGCGACGTGGCCGAGCGCCTGGAGCGGACCGAGACCGAGGTCGCGGCCGCGCTGCGCGTGCTCAGCCGCCGGGCGGCTGAGCACGGCCTGCCCACGGACAGCGGGCGACTGCACGAACTGACGCGCGCCATCGACACGTTCCGGGACACCGCCGATCTCTGGGTGGACGCCCGGCTGGGCGCGATGGCGGTCGCCGACCGGGCGCGTCAGCTCGCGGCGCAGGCGGACCGCTCACACCGGGACGCCGAGGAGTGGAACGCGGCCGCTACCGCCGCCGAGACCGAGGCCGAGGGGTTGAGGGCACGACTGGAGGCGGTGGAGGCCACCGTCGGCGAGGACTACCGGCAGGTGATCGCGCGCGTCGCCGAGGCACGGTCCGAACTGCACCGGTGCCGTGACGAGGTCGAGCGGACGGGCGGACTCCTGCTCCGCCTGGAGGGGCGTATCGGAGAACTGCGGGCCGTCAGCGAACGCGACGCCGAGGGGCGGGAGAAGGCGGTCGAGGCCCGGGACGGTGCGGCGCGCCGGTTCCGGCACCTGTGCCTGACCGGGCTTGCCGAGGACGCCGGCATCGTTCCGGAGCTCGGTGCCGAGGGCGGTGCGAAGGCCACCCTGGAGGCGGCCCGCGCGACCGCGGCCACCTGGTCCGGTGTTCCGCACGCACCACGCAACCTGGGCGACGCTGCCACCCGCCTCTCCGAAGCCGTCCACGAGGCCCGTCGGCACCTCGGAGCCCGGGCCGACCTCGACCTGGAGCCGGACGAAGACATCCAGCTCTTCACCGCCACCCTGGACGGCGTACGCGTCGGGGCGACGGGCCTGCTCAGCGAGCTGACGCAGGAGCGGGACCGCAGCCGGGACGACATCACCGGCGCCGAGCGCCGACTGTTCGACCAGATCCTCACCGGTGACATCCGCCGCCACCTTGCCGCCCGGATCCGTCAGGCCGGTGAACTCGTCGACCGTATGAACGGCCACTTGGAACGCGTCCGTACCGCCTCCCGAGTCGCCGTCCAGCTCGTGTGGCAGATCCGCCCGGATCTCCCCGAGGGCACCCGCACCGCCCGTGAGCTGCTGCTCAAGGATCCGGGCCGGGTCACAGACACCGACCGGGAGGCCCTGCACGCCTTCTTCCGCGCACGCATCGAGGAGGCCAAGAGCAGCGACACGGCCGCGAGCTGGGAGGAACAACTCGGCGAGGTGCTCGACTACACGGCCTGGCACCAGTTCACCGTCCGCCTGGACCGTGCGAACGGGGCCGGCTGGCAGCCGCTGACCAAGAAGCTGCACGGTGCGCTGTCCGGCGGCGAGAAGGCCATCGCTCTGCATCTGCCGCTGTTCGCCGCGGTCTCGGCCCACTATGAAGCCGTGCCCCAGGCGCCCCGGCCGATCCTGCTGGACGAGGTCTTCGTCGGCGTTGACTCCGTCAACCGCGGCCAGGTCTTCGCGCTGCTCACCGCTCTCGACCTGGACCTCATGCTCACTTCCGACCACGAGTGGTGCACCTACGGAGAGCTACCCGGCATCGCCGTCCACCAACTTCTCACCGACACGGACGACGACGCCGTCACCAGCGCCCGCTTCGTGTGGAACGGCACCGACCTGGAGGCGGAATGACACGTACGGGACCGACCCCGGGGGAGCGCACCCTGCGCCGCCCCGAGCTGAGTTCCCTGTGGCAGACGGTCCACGACCGCCTCTCCTCCGGCCGGCCCGTCACCCGCGTGCGCCTCGGACCGCTCGACGACGCCCAGCGTGAAGCTCTCGCCGACCTCCTGGGTCTGGACCGCCTGCCGGATGTCCGCCCCTCCGTCGCCCTGGCCCGCCTGGAGGAGGCAGTCACCGAGCTCTGCGGCCGTACGGTACGCGAAACCGTCACCGACCTGGTGGGCCCGCTGGCCGACCACGCGACCGAGCGGCGCCGTCAGGAAGACGAACGAGCAGGACTGTGGGCCTGGCTGGATGCCCACGACATCGTGCGGAACCAGCCCGCGCTCGCCGACTGGGCCGCCTCCTGCCGGGCCGCCGGCCTGGTTGGCGGCTCGCCGGGACGCACACGCGCCTTGCTCACCGACACGCTCGCGGTACTGGCGGCGCTTCCCGCCCACGCGGAGCCGTTGCCCGTCTTCGCCGCACGGGTGGTGAGAGGTGATTCCCACGCGCTCGACGACGGCACCCGCCTGTCCTCCCTCGTCCTGCGCGCCCTGGCGGCCCTCCATGACACCGACCCGCCGCAGTCCGCCGCGGACCGGCGCGCCCTGTGGACCCGGGCGGGCGTTGCCGACGACGAACTGTCCGCCACCGTGCTCACCGCCGGACTGCTACCGGGCGGCGACGGGTCGCTCGCCCGAGTGGCACGCGTGTGCGCCGAGGCCGGGCAGGCCGCCAGTCTGACCCTGGCCCAGGTACGTGCCCCGGGTCGGCTCACGCTCGGAACCCGGCCCGCCGTCGTCGTCCACATCGTGGAGAACCCCAGCGTCATGGCCCTCGCGCTGCGGCGGTTCGGACCGTCCTGCCCGCCCCTCGCCTGCACGTCCGGCTGGCCCAACAGCGCGGCCATCCATCTTCTCCGCCTACTCGCGGACCACGGTGCGATCCTCCGCTACCACGGCGACTTCGACGGTGAGGGCATCCGCATCGCCGCCTATGTGCTTGACAAGACACCGGCCCAACCGTGGCGCATGACAGCGGGGGACTACCGCGCTGCCGTCGCCCGCCTGACCGGAGGACCTCCACCCGGCCGCCTCACCGAGGCGCCCTGGGATCCGGAGCTGACTGTGGCCATGGCCGGCCACGGCATCACTGTTGTCGAGGAACTGGTCGCGGACGTTCTTCTGGATGACCTGGCCGTTGTCGGTCGTGCGGACATGGCCTGAAATGGCCGCGAGTCGCGCAGCGAGCCGGATGGCCGTGACGCTCAGATGAACGCTCCAGACGGCCAGAAGCCCTCGCAGTGTCCCCGAGATGGCCACCTGACCTGGCAATTTCACTCTCCATGCTTCCGGTGACGTCTTTCCGATGACCTTGCACACGGAGTGCGTCGCGATCCTTGAGCCCGCCGAGAGGGCCGGATGCCTTGTCTGACGAAATCGTCAGAAGTGGGGCTACCTCTCCGACCGGGTCGCATGCCCGATCGGGGAGGCGGCGTCGTTTGGGCCGGGGGGACGCCGGATGCCGTGGGGGCCGTCCGAGAGGGGCAGCGCTCGGACCACGTCTCGTACGGGCGTCGTGCTCCAGCGGGTGCCGCCGGAAGTGAGCGACGCCCGTTCGGCCGGGGAGAGCGTGGCAGCCGGGGATGCGCTCATGAGGGCTTCCAGAGGTCGGGACGCGATGAACGGGATGAAGGACAGGAAGGAGGGCCGGGCCCCGCGCATCACGTTGCGGTCGCGCGCCGCCCGAAGTGGGCCAGCCACTTCTGGAGGACTTCCGGGGAGCGGGGCGAGTGGGGGGCGTGCCAGGGGACCGGCACGGTGAGGGTGGCGAGTTGCTGTTCCAGGTGGTCGGCCAGGTGCGCGCGGCCGGTGTCCCTGAGGTGCTGGGCGTAGGGGCCGGGCTGGCTGTAGTAGACGGGCCCGGTCTGGAGGTTGGCCTGCATGGGGTCGGGCAGGCAGCCGGGTCGACCGGCGTACTCGTGCCACCACTCGGCGAGATGGGAACGCATCCGCGCGGCGAGTTCCGGATCCTCCTCGATGAGGTTGCGGGTGAGGTAGGGGTCCTCGGCGAGGTGGAAGAGCTGTTCCCACTCGGTGCGGAAGGTGCCGGGATGGTAGGTGCGGATGTAGAGGTGGTCACGCGTACGGACCGCCCGCTGGTAGGTCATGGCGCCGTGTCCGAGGACGAGGTACTCGCGGGTCTCGATCTGTTCGCCGCGCAGGGCGGCGGCGAAGGAGGTGCCCTGCCATCCGGCAGGTTTGTCCAGGCCGATGAGTTCCGCGAGGGTCGGGGCCAGGTCGATGTTGTAGAGGAGTGCGTCGTTGTGGCGCGCCTCGGCGGGCAGTTCGTCGGTGAGGCCGGGCCAGTAGACGACGAGCGGGAGCCGGTGTACGGGTTCGCTGGCCATGCCGTGCTCGGCGTACATGCCCAGCTCGCCGAAGGACTCTCCGTGGTCGGCGCTGACGATCACGGCGGTGTCGTCGGCGATGCCCAGCTCCTCCAGGGCATGAGCTGCCCGAAGTAGTGGTCCCAGTAGCTGATGGCTCCGTCGAAGCCGTTGATCAGGTGCTCGAAATCGGCCCGTGATGCCACCGCGTCGGGCATGCTGTGGGGCACCGGGGAGGTGCCGCCGGGGTTCTTCAGCGAGTGGTGCAGGTCCAGGGCGCTGCGTGGTCCGTAGATCTCGGCGTGTGCGGCGATGGTCTCCTCGTCGGGCCACGCCTGCACGGGCCCGGAGGCGGCCATCTTCTCGGTCCACGCGGCGGGCTGGGTGTAGTTGGTGTGCGGCTCCCAGTAGGTGAGGTGGAGGTACCAGTTCTCCTCGTCCTTGTGCCGCTGCAGCCAGTCGATGGCCGCGCGGTTGATGTCGGGGGCCTCCTCGTCGCCCCAGTTGGCGCTCGCGCGGATCGACTCGCGGAAGTTCCCGTGGAAGAAGTACGCGCGGTGCCGTTCGGCGAAGACGGAGATCGAGGCGGTGTAGTGGTCGCCCCAGCCGAGCCACTGGCCGAGCAGCGGCTGGTCGGGCTCGGGGCCGTGTCCCGCTTCGAGGCGGAACTGGGCATCGGCGCCGTAGTGGCCGATCACTCCGTTGGTGATGCCGAACTGACCGCTCGTCAGCGCGGCCCGGGAGGGCCGGCAGGGTGAGTCGGAGCAGTAGTAGCGGTCGAAGACGACCGACTTGTCGGCGAGCTTCTGGAGGTTCGGAGTGGTCGGACGGTGATAGCCGTAGGGGTGGTGTGGTCGGCGCGGAGGGTGTCCACGTCCACGTAGATGATGCGCAAGGCGAACTCCGATGGGGCAAGACCTCCCGGGCGGCAGCCCGGGAGACGAAGGGGTGGAGGAATGGTGGGTCAGCCGCAGCCGGACGGCATCCGCACGGGAGGGGGCCGTCCTTGCGGGCAGCGGTGGTCGAGGCCGGCGTCAAGGGCTCCGCACACAGCGGAACCCCGTGTTCCCGCCCGAGGCGGCGACGTCATTGGCCGTGCGGGCGGCGACGCGATAGCGGTTGCAGTACGACACGTGGCACATGTGGGAGCCACCCCGCATGGCCTTCGAGGCGCCCGTCGCGGGCCCCTGCGGATCCATGGCCGGCGCAGCGGTGTCGTGGCTGGTCGACCACCAGTCGGAGCACCACTCCCACACGTTCCCCGCCATGTTGTACAGGCCGTAGCCGTTGGGCTTGAAGGCGTCCACCGGACAGGTGCCGCGGTAGCCGTCGGCCGCGGTGTTCCTGGACGGGAACTGCCCGCGCCAGATATTGCAGCGGAACGTGCCGTCATGGTCGAGTTCGTCCCCCCAGGGGTAACGGCGCTGCTCCAGGCCGCCGCGGGCGGCGTACTCCCATTCCGCTTCGGTGGGGAGCCTCTTGTCCGCCCAGTTGCAGTACGCCTGGGCGTCGTTCCACGAGACGTGCACGACCGGGTGGTCTCCACGGCCCTGCAGGGAACTGCCGGGTCCCTCCGGGGACCGCCAGTCCGCTCCTGTCACCCCGCACCACCACGGCGTGGCTTCGGGTCTCGGCGATATGCGGCGCAGGGCTGCGGGCAGATAGCCGGCGAAGACATACGACCAGCCGATCCGCTCGGCTTCCGTGTGGTAGCCGGTGTCCGCGACAAAGGTGGCGAACCGGTCGTTGCTCACGGCGTGGGTGTCGATCAGGAACGGTGAGACGTGGACCCTTCGGACGGGTCCTTCGCCGTCCTTCGCGAAGCCTTCGCTGTCGTCCGTGCCCATGAGGAATTCGCCGCCCGGGAGGAGGACCGTCTCCGCCGGGTCGCGGCGCGACGCCCCCTCGCCCTGCGGGACGATCGGCGTCGGCTCGGAGCGTGCGCCACTTGACGGGGTACAGCAAGCGGTCATGGGGCCTCCTTCGGAGAGCTGCGTTCGACGAGGGCGACCTTCCGGCCTCGGCTGGTCAGTTCATGGGCGGCCACCAGGCCTGCGAGCCCGGCCCCGACGACGATGACGTCGGCGTCCATGTTTCCGGGTCTCCTTTTCTGTGGTCCGGTCCGTGTCAGCGCGGCTGGGCCTGTGCCCGGGCGGGCACGGGCAGTTCGACGCCGGGCAGCCGGGGGTCGGTGGCCGTGGGGCGTTGGTCTGGCCCGCGACCCACACGAATCCGCCCGTCAGGTCCGTGCCGGGCGGGATCGCGGCGCTCACGAGCTCGGCCAGGCGGCTGGGGCCGTGACCGTTGCCGCCGTGCACCCAGGTCGTCCTGATGTTGGGCCGGTCCGGGAGCGACTGGACGCAGGACGGCCCGGGCAAGGGCCAGACGGGGATCGAGGACCGCCAGACCCACCACGCTCAGGGCGATCGTGAAGCCTGCGGCGGTGACATCGGGAAGCACGTCGGAGGCGGCTTCGGAGATCGCCTCGACATCACGGGTGACCCGGGAGACGACATCGGAACTGCCGGAGGACTCCACGACGCCGCCGGGAAGGTGGATCGCGGTCTCGAACACGTCTTCGCGCAGGCCCGCCAGGACGTCCTGGACCAGCGAGACCAGCATCCGGCCACCGGCGAAGGCGAGCGCGGCGCCGGTGGCGGCGACGAGCACGAGGACGATTCCGAGAACAGTGACCCGGCCCGGTTCCGCCTCGTCCACGACGGCGTTCACGATCCCGCCGAGCACCGGCGGGGTGGCGAGGGTGGCCGCCGTACGGCTGAGCAGAGTGAGCAGCGCCGCGGTGAGCCGGCCGCGGTGCGCGCCGAGCCGGCGCAGGAGCTCCCGCCGGGTGCGGCGCGTGTCGGCGACGGGCAGGGTGCTCTTCTCTGAGGTCACCGGAGTGTTCCGTTCGGTTCGTGGGGTGTTCCGCCGAGGTCGATGACCCGGTCGCAGGCGGAGAGCAGGATCCGGCTGGTGGTGATCAGGAGGGTCGTGGAGGGCAGATCGCGGATTCCCTGGGCGATGCGCCGTTCGGTCACCGGGTCGACGGCGGTGGTGGGTTCGTCGAGGACGACGATGTCGGTTTCGGAGTGCAGCGCGCGGGCGAGCAGCAGACGCTGGCGCTGGCCGCCGGAGAGCCTGTGGCCCTGTTCGCCGACGTCGGCCCGGTCTCCCCCGATGTGTTCGAGTACGTCGTCGAGCATCGCGGCCTTGAGCACGGCCGTGTCCGCCGCACGTCCTCGGGGGACGAGGTTCGACCGCAGGGTGCCGGAGAACACTGCTCCGTGATGGGGTGGGGCGGCGATCCGCGCGCGGACCCGGTCCGGGCCGAGGTCGACGGCGTCGACGCCGTCGACCAGGAGTTCGCCGCGGCGGAGGGGAACGCGGTAGCCGAGCCGGTCACTGAGATCCCGCGCGTGTCCGGGGTGGCGTGGCACGACACCGACGAGCTCGCCGGGCCGGACGTCCAGTGGCCCGTCATGGCCGGCCGGATGCCACCGGAGCGTCGCACCGTCGTGGCCGCCGGCGTCGGCGGGTTCGGCGGAGCGGCCCGGCCCGGTCAGGGCACCGGCCAGTGCCGGGTCTATCAGAGGCGGTTCGTTGATCAGCTCGCTGAGCCGACGGGCGGAGGCGCGTTTGTGAATCCAGTTGGAAGCGAAGGTACCGACATGGGCGAGGGAGCTTTGAAGGTACTGGGCGAGTCCGAGGACGGTGACGAGCTGACCGATGGTGAGGTGGCCCTTGAGCGCGAGTAGTCCCGACGCTGTGGCGAGCGCGGCGAGGAACACCCCCGACAGCAGCAGGCTGAGACCGCTGTACGCCAGGTGCTCCTCGGTGGAGCGGGTCAGGTGGATATTGGTGGTGCTTCAGTGCTGGATCAGGCCGCCGACCGGGACGGGAGCGACGTGGCCGGTTGCCGGAACGGTCTGCGCCAAGGTGAGGCCGATGTCGACCAGCGACGATCGGCGGAGGCGAGCGACGTCGGGGATCGGAGTCCAGACCGACTCGGTGGTTTCGCCGTTGGTTTCAGGCCGGAGTTGGCCGCCAGTGATACGGACCTGGTAGAAGATGCCGACATTCTGGTGCTCGGGTAGGCCGGGCACGGGGCGGTCGGCCGCGGGGACCACCCTCGAGTCCACGCCCAGCAGGCGTTCGACCACTGCGTCGCAGCCGGTCTCCTCGGCGACCTCCCGGATCACCGCGTCGATCGGATCCTCCGCGTGCTCAACCCTGCCGCCCGGAAGAGTCCAGTTCTTTGACACGTGATGGGCGAGCAGCACCCGCCGGTCCTCGATGCACACGGCGTACGCCGCCAGCCGGAAACTCATCCCTGCACCTCCCACCGGATCCTAGCGCGGAGCACCTTCGGTGACTCCCGGAGCTGACGCTCGCTCGAACCGCGTCCGGCGCTGTTCCTGATGGGGTGTCAGGCAAAATTTGCTTCCGCGGCGAGCCGGGGCCGGTGGGCCCCGGGCGCGCGAGGGCCCGATGAATGTGGTGGGTTGGGCTGGTGCGACGTGTCTCTGGCAGGGCGGAATTGCGCGGTCGGGGGGGCGCCCCGCCCCCCCCCGGGCCGCCCCCCACCGGGGGGGGGCGCATCGGTGCCCCCCCCCAACGGGGGGGGGGTAAACGGGCG
>NZ_JBHVWS010000011.1:0-142169 GCF_042882185.1 Streptomyces sp. NPDC058239 | reverse complement strand
TTTTTGCTGCGGGGGGGGGGGGGGCGGGGGGGCCCCCGGGGGCGGGGGGCCCCGATTATGGGGGGGGGTTGGGTGGGTGCGAGGTTACGCGGCCGGGCCGATTTCGCGCGGTGGGGCGCCCCGGGGCCCCCCCCCGGGCCAGCCCCGCTGCGGGTGGTGCCGAAGCGGTGCCACCCGCAGCGGGGGCGTGGCTCACCGGGCTGTCGGGTGGCCGCAGCGGAACAGCGGGGCGTGGGTGTCGAAGGGCACGTCCTCGCGGGCGGCCTCGACGGCGGCCATGGAGGAGGGGAGGTCGAACGGGAGGGATCCGGGTATCGCCGCCTTCCCGAGGGCCGCGTCGAGTACGAGGTCGTCGTCGGCGCCGAACTCGCCGATGAGGAGGGCCGCGTGGTCGGCGAGCGGGGTAAGGACGGCGGGGCGGTCGAGGTGGACGGCGAAGCAGGTGGGCACAGTGGCGGCGAGGGAGCGCAGACGCTCCGAATCCTCCTGTGGGAATTCCAGGGAGCCGCTGTGGAAGAACTGCTCCATGAAACCCTCCCGCTTGTCGTACGGTGCGGCGATCCGGACAATTGCGGCGTCCGCGTCCTCGGCCCGCTCCACGACGGTGCCGTAGCGGGCGGCGACGGCGGGATCGATTCCCTCTGTGTACAGCCGCTGCCCGGCGACCGGCTGCCCGGCGAGGTGGACCAGTGACCGCTGCTGGACCCGGCGGCCGAGTTCGACGCCGGCCGGAGCGCCGACTCGTTCGGTGGCAGCGTCGGGGTCGACGTACGGGTCGTCGAAGAGGCCGAGACGGAACTTGTCACGCAGAATGCGGCGGGCCGACTCGTCGATACGTGCCTCGCTGACCGCGCCGGAGCGGACGGCGGTCAGGATCAGTGCGGGGTCGGTCTCGCCGCCGAGCTGGTCGGCGCCTGCGTCCAGGGTCAGCACGACCTGCTCGGCCACCGACAGCTCCTCGACGCCCCAGTGGCGCGGCGGCAGGGTGGTGATGCCGGGGATGACGTTGCCGGTGATGGCGTTGAAGTCGGTGCAGACGACCCCGTCGAAGCCGTACCGGCCGCGCAGCAGGCCGGTGATGACGTCCCGGTTGAAGTTGGCGCCGACCTCGGACAGGCCCGTCCCCGAGGGGATTGCGTACGCGGGCATGATCTGCGCCGTGCCGGCCTCGAAGGCGGCCTCGAAGGGGCGCAGGTGGTGCTCGAACGCGCCGCCGGGGTAGACGAGTCGACGGCCGGCGGCGAAGTGTGAGTCTTCGCCATGTGCCTGGGGGCCGCCGCCGGGGAAGTGCTTGGTCATGCAGGCGATGCTGTCCGGCCCGATCCGCTCCCCCTGGAGTCCGCGGATGTAGGCGGCGATCATCCGGCACGCGCGATCGGCGTCCTCACCGAAGGTGCCGCTGATACGGGCCCATCGCGGTTCGGTGGCGAGGTCGGCCATCGGGTGGAGGGCGACCCGGATCCCGACGGCGCGCAGTTCCCGGCCGATCAGGGCGGCGTACTCCTCGACCAGTGCGGGGTCGTCGGTCGCGGCGAGGCCGATCGGCTCGGGGCCCGCGCTGAAGCCGCCGCCGATGTGCGCGGTGGCGGGGTTGGCGGTGAAGCCGTGCCGGGGGTCGGAGGAGAGGGTGACAGGGATGCCGAGGCGTTCGGCTGCGGCGAGATCCTGGACATGGTTGTTCCACTCGGCCATCGTGCGGGCGTCGGGGACGGCCATCATGGCGAAGGTGGTGAGGCCCCGTTCGGTGATCAGTTCGACGCCGGACGGGACCGTTGCACCGGGCAGGGCCGGACGGGCGTTCCCGGCGAACATCCGCCCGTGGCACATCAGGGCGGCCTTCTCGGCGAGGGTCATCCGGCTCACCAGGTCCTCGGCACGTTCCTCGACCGGCAGCCGGGGGTCCTCGTAGGGCTCCATGGTGCCGTTGTGGTTGAGGTCGCGGAACGGTGTGCCGTCGTGGTGGCGCAGCGTCAGCATGCGATGGCCTCCTTGGAGGTCTTGGAGCGGAAGGCGGCCAGAGTGTCTGCGGTGGTCCCGCAGGCGGTGAGGAAGGCGGCGCCGCCGCCGTGACGGGTACGTATGAGGTCGAGGAAGACGGTCATCGCCTCGGCGGGAGCCGCCAGCAGCGGAGCGGGGGCCGCGTCACGGGCGGCGGGGTCGTTGAGAGCGGCGGGGTGGCGCTCGGCAAGGTTGGCCCAGATCTGCGGCAAGGCCTCGCCGGTGCGGGCGTAGTCGGCGACGATCGCCTCGGCAGGCACGCCGAGCAGGTCGAGCAGCAGTGCGGTGACCAGGCCGGTGCGGTCCTTGCCGGCGGCGCAGTGCAGCAGGACACCGCCGGGGCGCGCGGCGGCTTCGACCGCGGCGGTGACGGCAGCGGGCGACTGTTCGGCCAGCAGGAGGTAGAAGGCGCCGAGATCTGCGGCGGTGGTCATGGTCTGCATAGCCGCCACGATGGTGTCGGTGGTGGGATCCATCCGGGCGGCTATGACTGTGACCCCCGCAGCCTCGGCGGCGGCCCAGTCGGCGGGCTTGCACTCGGCGATGCCCCGCAGGTCGACGACGGTGCGGATGCCGTGGTCGTCCAGCTGGGTGAGCGTGGCGTGGTCGGCGTGGGGGAAGGGCTGGGCGGAGCGGTAGAGCAGGCCCGGACGGATCCGCATGCCCTCGGGGTCGGCGCCGAGGATGGGGTCGCGGAAATTGATCAGGGACATAAGGGGCCTTTCTGGAGGATCTGAACGTGTGAGGGAAGGGGGTAGTGCGAGAGGGCGGTGCAAGAGAAGGTGAACGGATACGCAGGCTCCCGGCAGCAGCCCGGGCCGGTCAGCGGCCGGAGCGCAGGACTTCCCGGTACGCCTCGCTCCAGGTGGCCGGCAGCGCGGTCTCGGAGTCGATCATCACGTGGCGCCGGATCATTCCCGTGAGCATCGCGCCGAGCGCCAGGGGGCGCAGGTCCGTGTGCGGGTCGACGCCGAGTCGCTCGCCGGCGATGGCCGCAGCCTGCTGTCCGAAGTCGTCGATCAGGATCAGGGCGTAGTCGCGGACGGAGCGGATCTCCAGGAAGCGGCGACGCAGCCGACGGCGGCGGGTGGTGTGATCGGCGGGCTCCTCCAGGCGGCCGTCGGCGATGGTCACGGCATGGCCGAACGCATCCCAAAGACCCAGATCGGCGGGTGCCTCGGCGAAGGCGCCGAGGATGACCTGACCGAAGTCGTAGCCGAAGAGCAGGGCCTCTTTGGTGGCGTAATAGCGGAAGAAGGTGCGGTGGGCGACGTCGGCCCCGCGGCAGATCTGGTCGACCGTGGTGCGTTCGAAGCCCTGCTCCTCGAAGAGGTCCAACGCCGCCGTGCGGATGGTCTCGCGGGTGCGTGCCTTCTTGCGGTCGCGCATTCCCGGCTCCGCCACGGGGCCCGTCTCCTGCATCGGTCTGCCGCTCCTCATCGTGTGCCCGTCGCCGGGCGGTTGTCGTGACGACGGGTCGTATGCCGCCACGAGCAGTACCGAACCATGCCCGGCAAGGCCCGCTCAAGGCGCGCGCCAAGTCTTCGGCGGCCGGTCACGGGAAGTTTGCACAACTGCCTTTTGGCAGTACTGCCAGTTCCGAAATGGTGTGGGCGTCGGCAGCCCTGTCTGCCGTCCTCCCCCTGTGATCCGAGGAACCAGAGGAACCATGAAGCGGCACAAGTACGTTCTGGCAGCGACGACCTGCGCGCTCGCCGTAACCCTGACCGCCGGCGCCTGCACGGCATCCGACGACGCGGTGTCCGGCGGTGGCCCCGCCAAGGCCGCTGCGGCCGACGGCCCGGCGGTCGACGGTGGAACCCTCAAGGTCGGTCTGGACCGGCCGTTCACCAAGCTCGACCCGGCCGACGGCACGCTGACCTCGATGCCGATGATGGTCCTGGCCAACGCTCTGTACGACCCGCTGATGGTCAACGGCGACAACGGCGTGGTGCAGCCCTACCTGGCCAAGTCGTTCACCCCGAACTCGGACGCCACCGGCTGGACCCTTCAGCTGCGCGAGGGCGTGAAGTTCAGCGACGGGAAGCCACTGGACGCCCAAGCGGTCGTCGACCACGTGAAGCGTCTTGCCAAGCCGGAGAGCAAGTGCTCCTGCGCGGCCGACGCGGCGACCATCGGCGCGCTGAAGGCGAACGGTCCCACCACCGTCGACTTCACCCTCAAGGCGCCCAACGCCGCCTTCCCCGGCCTCTTCACCCGCTCGCTCGGCTACATCTCCGAGACCCCCAACGGTGAGGGAGCGGCGGTCGGATCCGGCCCGTACACCGTGGAGAGTGTCCAGCCGGGCGTCTCGGTCACCGTGGCGCGCAACCCCGCCTACTGGGGGGCCAAGGGCCACGCCGACAAGATTGTCTACCGGGTGCTGCCGGACTCCGACAGCCGCTACCAGTCCCTGCGCTCCGGCGACGCCGACCTGATCTGGACCGAGACCCCCGCCCAGTTCAAGCAGGCCGCCGGCGACGGCCTGCGCACCGCCACCGGGCCCGGCTCCACCTCCACCGTCCTGTTCAACACCAAGGTTGCCCCCTTCGACGACCCCCGTGTGCGCCAGGCGCTCCAGTACGCCGTCGACCGCGAGGCCGTGGAGAAGGTTGTCTTCCTCGACCAGGGAACGGTCTCCGACGGCCCGATCGGCTCCCGCTCCCCGTACCGCGCCGCGAAAACCTACCCGGCCCACGACCCGGCGAAGGCCCGCGCCCTGCTCGCAGAGGCCGGCCACCCGGACCTCTCCTTCGACTACCTGGTCGACAACCGCCCCGAGGCCCAGCAGCGAGCCACCGTGCTCCAGCAGATGTTCGCGGAGGCCGGGGTGAAGATGACCATCAAGCCAATGGACGCCGCGAGCCTGGGCACCGCGATGTTTCAGCGCAAGTTCCAGGTGATGGATTTCGTCACGAGCATGTTCGGCGACACCGACTCCGCGCTGAACAGCCTCTACACCGCCCGCTCTCCCTACAACTTCACCGGCTACAGCAAGCCGGAGGCCGAGCAGGCGATCGCGGCCGGACGCGCCGAGCTGGATGCCGCCAAGCGCGGCGCCGCCTACAACGAGGCCGCCAAGGCGATCGTCGCGGATGCCCCGATGCTCTTCCTCACCGAGAGTCCGGCCGGTTTCCTCGCCTCCGCCGAGGTCGGCGGACTGCCCGACCTGTCCAGGCGGACCGTCATCAACGTCTCCCCGGCCGGCCTGTGGGTGAAGAAGTGACGTCCCGGATTCTCGGCGCCGCCGGGCGGCTCGGCCGCGCGGCCGCCGTCCTGCTGCTGGTCACCCTCGCCGCGCTCACCCTTCCGCACCTGATGCCCGGATCCCCTGCGGTCGCCGCGCTCGGGCCCACCGCCACTCCCGAGCAGATCACCGCGTACGAGGCGAAGCTGGGGCTGGACGAGAACGTCCTCGCCGCCACCTGGCGCTGGCTCGGCGACGCCCTGCACGGCAACCTGGGGCACTCGCTGAGCACCGGTGCCCCGGTCACCACCGAGCTGGCCGACCGGATCCCGGTCACGCTCGAACTCTTCGTCGCCGCCCAGCTGGTGGCGCTCTGCCTGGCCCTGCCGGTGGCCCTGCTCTCGGCCTGGCGGCCCGGCGGTCCGGTGGACCGGATCGCCACCGCGGGGGCGTTCGTCTGGCTCGCAGTACCCGGCTTCGTACTCGGCCTGTTGCTGATCTGGATCGCCGCCGTCCAGCTGCGGATCCTGCCCGCCACCGGCTGGACGCCGTTCACCGAGGACCCGGCGGAAAACCTGAGGCATCTGGTGCTGCCCGCGCTCACCCTCGGCCTCACCGAGGCCGCCGTCTTCACCCGCACCCTGCGCGGCCAACTGCTCGACACCCTCGACCAGACGTACGTAGCCGCCGCCCGCAGCCGCGGCATGGGCACCGCACGGCTGCTGCTGCGGCGCGCCCTTCGGCCGTCCTCGCTGCCGTTGGTCACCCTGATCGGGATCGGCATCGGGACGTCGCTCGGCGGCTCGGTGCTGGTGGAGACGCTGTTCGGGGTACCGGGTGTCGGAAGTCTCGCTGCGGGCTCCATCAACGCCCGCGACTTCCCCGTCATCCAGGCCGTCACGGTGGTCAGCGCCGCCGCCGTCGTCGCCGCCACCCTCGCGGTGGACCTGCTGTACCGCAAGCTCGACCCGAGGATCGCCCATGACCACCGCTGACACCACCCTGGCGAAGCCCGCCAGCACCGCCCGTCCGGCCCGGCGGCGGCCCCCGGCGGGCGTACTCGCCGCAGGCGCCTGGCTCGGCGTGGTCGCACTCGCCGCGCTGCTGCTGCCCCTGTTGCCCGGATTTGACCCGCTGCACGGAGATTTCACCGCCCCCTCCGCCCCGCCCGGCCCGGACCACTGGCTGGGTACCGACGCCTCCGGCCGCGACGTCCTCCAGCGCACCGTCGCCGGCGCCCGTGCCTCCTTCGCGGTCGCCGCACTGACCATCGCCGTCGGCCTCATCGGGGGTGGCGCACTCGGCCTCGCCGCCGGCTGGTTCCGCGGCCCGGTCGACAAGGCCATCGGCTTCGCCACCGACCTGCTGATGTCCGTACCCACGCTGATCCTGGTGATGATCATGGTGTCCCTGCGCGGCCCCAGCCTGCCTGTGATCGGCGCCCTGATCGGCCTGTTCACCGTTCCGCACTTCACCCGCGTGGTCCGGGCGGTCGTTCTCGCGCTCAGCGAGCGCGGCTTCGTGCAGGCCGCCCGCATGATCGGCACCGCCCCGCTGCGCATCCTGCGCCGCGAGATCGTCCCGCACGTCGCACCGGCCTCACTCACCTTCGCCTTCACCGCAACCACGGTCGCCATCGTCGCCGAGGGATCGCTCAGCTTCCTCGGTTTCGGGCTGCGCCCGCCGGAACCGTCCTGGGGCGGCGTCATCGCCGAGGGACGTACCACCCTCGGCAGCGCGCCCTGGATCTCACTCGCCCCAGCCGCCGTGCTCTGCCTGACCGTCCTCGCCCTCAACTACCTCGGCGAACACCTGCGTTCGCCCGCACCGAAGGGAGTACGCGCATGACCGCCCCGGTGCTGGACGTCCGCTCGCTCGACACCACCCTGGACACCCCCGACGGCCGGTCGTTGCACATCCTGCACGGCATCAACCTCACCATCGACGCCGGCGAATGTCTCGGCGTCGTCGGCGAGTCGGGCTCCGGCAAGTCCGTCCTCGCCCGCACCGTCCTCGGCGTCCACCCCCGCACCACGCGGGTCGTCAGCACCGGGCAGGTTCTGTTCCAGGGCGAGGAGCTGCTCGCCGCCACTCCCGACCGACGCGCCGAACTCCTCGGCACCGGCGTCGCGATGGTCCACCAGGACCCGATGACCTCGCTCAACCCCGTCATCCGGATCGCCGACCAGATCACCGAGTCGATCACCAACCGGCGCCGGCTCTCACGCCGCGCCCGCCGCGAAAGAGCCACCGAACTCCTCGCAGCCGTCGACGTCCCCGACCCGGCCCGGCGGGCCCGCGCCTACCCGCATGAGCTTTCCGGCGGTCTGCGCCAGCGCGCCGGCATCGCCGCAGCCCTGGCCGGTTCCCCCGCCCTGCTGCTCGCCGACGAACCCACCACCGCCCTCGACGTCACCGTCCAGCGCACCGTCCTCGACCTGCTCGACCGCCATCGCGAGACCCGCGGCCTGGCCACCCTGTTGATCACCCACGACATCGGCCTGCTTTACGGCCGGGCCCGGCGGATCGCGGTCATGTACGGCGGCCGGATCGTCGAGACCGGCCCCACCGAGGTGGTCACCGAACGCCCCGCCCACCCGTACACCGCCGCGCTGCTGCGCTCCGTTCCTCGCGTCACCGGACCACTGAGGCGCACTCTGCCGGCCATCCCCGGCTCGCCGCCGGACCTCTCCCAGCCAGCCGCGGGCTGTCCGTTCGCGCCGCGCTGCGAGCGCGCCCAGGCCGTCTGCACCATGGCGCCGGCCGCCGTCCATCCGGCCGGTCCCGGGCACACAGCCAGCTGCCACTTCCCCCTGACCATGTCGGAGAACGCCGCATGACCGCCGTCCTGCACGCCACCGGACTCTCCGTGGTCCACCGCACCCGATCCGGGCCCCTGCACGCCGTCAGCGAGGTCGACCTGACCCTGCGCGAGCGCCGCACCCTTGCCCTGGTCGGTGAGTCCGGCTCAGGCAAGAGCAGCATTGCCAAGGCCCTGCTGCGGCTGCCCCCGCCCAGTGCCGGCACCGTCACCCTCGACGGCACCGACCTCGCCACCCTCACGCCCCGCGCACTGCGCGCGCTGCGTCCCCGAATGCAGATGGTCTTCCAGGACCCGCTCTCCTCACTCAACCCACGCCGCCGGGTCAGCGACCTGGTTGCCGAACCGCTTGACGCCCACCCGGATCCGGCGCGCGACCGCGCGGACGTCGTCGCACGACAGCTGGATGCGGTGGGCCTCCCGTCCGCCCTGTTCGGCGACCGCCGCCCCGGCCAGCTCTCCGGCGGCCAGGCCCAGCGGGTCGCCATTGCCCGGGCGCTCGCCGCCGAACCCCGCGTACTGATCGCCGACGAAGCGGTCTCCGCACTGGACGTCTCCGCCCAGGCCACCGTGCTCAACCTGCTCCGACGGCTCACCGAGGAACGCGGCCTGGCAAGCCTGTTCATCTCGCACGACCTCGGCGTGGTGCGGGCGGTCAGCGACGACGTCGCCGTGCTACAGCTCGGCCGGCTCTGTGAACAGGGCCCAACGGAGGAGGTGCTCGCCGCCCCCGCCCACCCCTACACCGCCGCCCTGCTCGCCGCCGTCCCCGAACCAGGCCGCCCCCTCGGCGACACCGGCCTGCTCCCCGCCGACCCGCCGTCCCCGCTGGCCCCGCCCTCCGGCTGCCGCTTCCGAACCCGCTGCCCACTCGCCGACGCCCGGTGCTCAGCAGAGACACCCGCGATGCGTGAGGTCGCCCCGGGCCGCACAGCCGCGTGCCACCGACCGTTGATCTCCTGAGCAGCGAATGAGCGGTGGGCTCGCTCGTTCGGCATGGCCATCACCGGTACGGGCAGCCCGTGCGCTCACACGTCCTTGACGCAGCACAAGCCGGTGTGGCCGCTCGGGCTGTCAGGAGTGTCGGCCGTGCGGGCGGCCATGCCATAGCGGTTGCATTAGCACGCGTGGACATGTGCGAGCCGCCGCGCATCACCTTGGCGGTGCCGGTTTGGGGCCCCTTCGGGTGGGCCGACGGCTCGCACAGCGGGTGGCTCGTCGACCACCGGTCGGCGCACTCGGTTCGGAGAGCGCTCTTGTCTCGGTGTCGGCGTCGATGAGAAACGGGGCGAGGCGGACTGGCCGCACCGGACGTTCGGCAGGAGAAGACAGGAGAAGAGAGGCGAGGGTCAGTAGTCCCGCGATGACGACGAGGTGGCGATTGAGCCGGTTGACGAAGGGTGTTGGACCAGATCTTCCGTCCCGGACCTGCGGATGCAGAAGGGACCATGAGGGGAATCTCGGCCGCCAGGACGAACGAGAGTGCCGCGGCCGTCGGACAGTCGGGGATCCGCAGGAACCGTGTCTGGATGACGTTTCCCATCACGCGGGCGCCGCCGGAGCCGAGGAGTTCGGCGTTCACGCAGTCACTGCCGGCCGGGACGAACGTCAGTGACGTGCCGGAAACCATGCCCGGCATCGACGCCGGGAAGGTGGTCTCGCGGGAAGGTTGTACTGTTCGCATCCGCCGCTCTCAGCCTGCGCCGACCCGCCACCCCGGCCCCCGCCGCTCAGGAGGAGGCACCCTCCCGGTCGGACGTCGAGACCGGGAGCCCCGGACTCGACGGCGCAAACATGCTGAGCAGGACAAGCAGCCGGACCCGCCCCGACCGGCGCACTGATCAATGCCGCACGATGAGCGGCACGCGTCCTGTCTCCTTCTCCGATCACACGGCCTATTGTTAAAGAATGAGCAAAGTCGAGCATGAGACCGGTCCCCAGGGGCTGCTTGTGTGCCCAGTCTGCAAGCACCCCGTGGCCCCCACCATCATGAGACGGCACAAGACTCTCGGAGTCTTCGTGCCCGTGCGGGCCCCGGGCCCCTGCCACAACCCCGACTGCCCCGAATACCTGGAGCAGCCGGCGCGCAGCAACCCCCAGGACCAATGACATCAAGACAGGACACCAGGCCGACGGACGACGCTCGCGGCCCGGGAGAGTGACTCACGGTGAGCGTCCGAATCCCGGACTTGTCATGCCGATGATCACCTGACCCCGGGCAGGCCGAGCGAACGTGGAAGACACGGTGAAGGACCACCGGTGATCGGCTACCTCGCCTGGGTCTTCATTTCGCCGCCATGCCGGGGTGTCGCCGACGTGCGCCCCAAAGGGGCCATGGGATGAGCCTGAAGCCCTGACCGCCCGGCCCGTCACCGTTCGGCTCAACGTCGTTGGTGGTGATGTTGGACTGTCCCGGCCGGGGCCGAGCCGTGCGTGGGCGACGGAGCCCGTCGGCACGTCGCCCCGAGTGTGGGCTGCCGCTGTCTGCCGCGGCGCGGGATCCGAACCCGATGCCGTCTCCGAATCCGCCGACCTGCGGGTGTACGCGTGCCGGGTCGAGCAGCGGCACGCTGTCGAACACGACGCCAGAACCAAAGGGCCCACTTCACGTGGCAGCACCAGGACAGCGAGGACAGACTGAGAGGTGCTCACAAAATCGGCGTCCGGCTGGTGCCGTCCGGTGCAGATTCCCCCGGCCGACGCTGTGGGTACCTGCACGTCGCGTGGCCGAAAGACCCTGGCAGCTCCCCTACGAGGACCTTGCGGCGCCTTGCGATCGCATGCAGCGGACACCGCGAGCTGATCGGACTCCCATTTCGCAAGCACCTGCAAGGACAAGTGAGGAGCACACACGCATGGCTGAAGGAAACCCTCACCCTTCTGCTCCCGTGGACCTGCCCGCCTTCAAACAGGGCCTGGGCCGCACGGGCGTGTGGCTCTCGTCGTTGTCCGACGTGACGGCGGACGAGGAGCGGCGTGCCGTCGCCGTCATCGAGGAACTCGGTTACGGGACGCTGTGGTTCGCCGAGGGCCCCACCGGGAAGGAGGCGCTGACCCATGCCGCCGTCCTGTTGTCCGCGAGCCGGCGCCTGATGATCGCTACCGGCATCGCCAACATCTACGGACGCGACGCGACCGCAGCGGCCAACGGTGCCAGGACTCTCTGCGAAGCGTGGCAAAGCCGTTTCGTGCTGGGTCTCGGCGTCAGCCACCTGCCACTGGTCAGCGGCCGCGGGCACGACTACGGCAAACCGGTGTCCACCATGCGGGCGTACCTCGATGCCATGGACGCGACGCCCGCCGATGCCCCGCTGTCCGAGCCGGTGCCGCGGGTGCTCGCCGCATTGCGCCCGAAGATGCTGGAGCTCGCCGCGACGCGGGGCCAGGGTGCGCACACCTACTTTGTCACGCCCGAACACACCCGCAGGGCACGGGAGACCCTCGGCCCCGATCCGCTCCTCGCCCCCGAGCAGGCGGTGGTGGTCGACACCGACCCCGAGCGGGCACGAGCCGCGGCCCGCGCGTACGCGGCCATGTACCTGTCCCTCCCCAACTATCTGAACAACCTGCGCGAGCTGGGCTTCACCGACTCCGACTTCGAAGACGGAGGCAGCGATGCGCTCATCGACGCGGTCGTCCCGTGGGGCGATCCGGAGACGCTGGCTGAGCACATCGGGGCGCACTACCGGGCCGGTGCCGACCACGTCGCCGTCCAGCCCATCGCCCAGACACTCGACCGGCAATTGGAGGATCTGCGCCTGCTCGCCCCTGTCCTGCACCGCTGACCCGTGGTCCGGCCCCGGGACTGGCAGGCGCGCATGTTCAGGAGCCGCGTATGTGCCGGAGGTGCCGGTCGTTCAGCACCCTGTGTCGGCGCTCTGCGGCTGGATGACCGCCGTGAACACCGAGATACATAGACATCTGGCAGCGGCCTCTCGCCGACCGCTCAACCACGCCGACCTGAACTGCCCGGGCCGCTACAGCTTCCGTGCCTCCCGGCCGGAGGGGGTGCTGCTTCCGCTGCGCGACCCGGACACCGCCCAGGAGGATGAGCAGGACGAGGCGTAGACGCGCCCGGTCTCAGCTGCCGCAGGCACAGCCCGCAGCTGTCGGCGCGGATGCTGCGGTCTCGGCGGTCTCGCTCTGCCCGGCGCAGCAGGCGTCGCCGTCCAGTACGGGGTTCTTGCCCATCCGGTCGGCGTCGGCCTTGACGACGTAGACCTCCCACGGCTCCTTGCCGGGGCCGTGGACCCACACCTTGTCCTGGAGGGCGTAGCAGCAGGATGTGTCGTTCTCCTCGAAGGTCGCGAGCCCGGCGTCCTTGAGCCGGGTGGTGGCGGCGGTGACTTCCTCGGTGGTGTCGACCTCGACGCCGAGGTGGTCCAGGCGGGTCTCCTGGCCCGGCTCGCCCTCGATGAGGACGAGCTTGAGCGGCGGGGTGGTGATCGCGAAGTTTGCGTAGCCGGGGCGGCGCTTGGCCGGCTCGACGCCGAACAGCTTGGAGTAGAAGGCGACCGACGCTTCGAGGTCGGCGACGTTGAGCGCGAGCTGGGCACGGGACATTGCGGTCTCCCCGATCAGGTTGAATTGATGTCTATCGATTCAACCTTGCGCCTTGGATCGAAAAACGTCAACATAGAAGCATGTCGAAACAAGAGCTTGTGGTGCTCGCCCAGGACGGTGCCGGCGAGTGCTGTCCCGCCCTGCTGACCGCCCCGCTGGACGAGGACCAGGCCGCCGATCTGGCGAAGGTGTTCAAGGCCCTGGGCGACCCCGTGCGGCTGCGGCTGCTGTCGATGATCGCCTCGCGCGCGGGCGGGGAGGTCTGCGTCTGCGACCTCACCCCGGCCTTCGAGCTGTCGCAACCGACGATCTCCCACCACCTCAAGCTGCTGAAGCAGGCCGGGCTCATCGACTCCGAGCGGCGCGGAACATGGGTGTACTACCGGCTGCTGCCGCAGATGACCGACCGCCTCGCCGCGATCCTCACCCGCCCCGCCGGGCAGCCGCCGGCGGAGGCCGCGCCTGCCGGAGCCGCCTCGTGAGCCCCGAAGCCGCCGCCACGGTGGCGCCCGCGGGGCCGGTGGCCCGGCGGCTCTCGTTCCTGGACCGCTTCCTCGCCGTGTGGATTCTGATCGCGATGGCCGCCGGCCTCGGCCTGGGCCACCTCGTTCCCGGCCTGGGGGACGCGCTCGCGAAGGTCACCGTCACCGGCGTCTCGCTGCCGATCGCGCTCGGCCTGCTCGTGATGATGTACCCGGTCCTGGCCAAGGTCCGCTACGACCGTCTGGACACCGTCACCCGCGACCGGCGCCTGCTCATCCCGTCCCTGGTCCTGAACTGGATCGTCGGCCCGGCGCTGATGTTCGCCCTGGCGTGGGTATTCCTGCCGGACCTGCCCGAGTACCGCACCGGCCTGATCATCGTAGGTCTCGCCCGCTGCATCGCGATGGTCATCATCTGGAACGACCTCGCCTGCGGCAACCGCGAAGCCGCCGCCGTCCTCGTCGCGCTGAACTCGGTGTTCCAGGTGATCGCGTTCGCCGCGCTGGGCTGGTTCTACCTGAGCGTGCTGCCCGGCTGGCTCGGCCTGGAGCAGACCACGCTCGATGTGTCGGTGTGGGAGATCGCCCGCTCCGTACTCATCTTCCTGGGCGTTCCCCTGCTCGCAGGGTTCCTCACCCGCCGTCTGGGCGAGAAGGCCAAGGGCCGCACCTGGTACGAGACGAAGCTGATCCCGTGCATCGGCCCGTTCGCCCTGTACGGGCTGTTGTTCACCATCGTCGTCCTCTTCGCCCTCCAGGGTGACGCCATCACCTCCAAGCCCCTGGACGTCGCCCGGATCGCGCTGCCCCTGCTGGTGTACTTCGCCGTGATGTGGGTCGGGTCCATGGCCGCCGGCCGCGCGGTCGGGCTGGACTACCCGAAGGCGACGACGCTCGCGTTCACCGCCGCGGGCAACAACTTCGAACTCGCCATCGCGGTTGCCATCGCCACCTTCGGCGCCACCTCCGGCCAGGCCCTCGCGGGAGTCGTCGGCCCGCTCATCGAGGTCCCCGTCCTCATCGGCCTGGTCCACGTCGCCCTGTCCGCCCGCCGCTTCTTCCCTCAGCCCGCACCGACGGCCCGACCGGCCGTCTCCCAGGAAGGCTCCGCCCGTGTCTGAGTCCAAGCCGTCCGTGCTGTTCGTGTGCGTCCACAATGCAGGCCGCTCGCAGATGGGCGCCGCCTTGCTCACCCACCTCTCCCAGGGCCGGGTCGAGGTCCGCTCCGCCGGGTCCGTGCCGGCCGACGCCGTGAACCCGGCCGCTGTGCAGGCGATGGCTGAGGTCGGCATCGACATGTCCGCCGAGACGCCGAAGATGCTGACCGTCGAGGCCGTGCAGGCGTCCGACGTGGTGATCACCATGGGTTGTGGCGACACCTGCCCCGTCTTCCCCGGCAAGAAGTACCTCGACTGGAAGCTCGACGACCCGGCCGGGCAGGGCGTCGAGGCGGTCCGCCCCATCCGGGACGAGATCGAGCAGCGAATCCGCGGCCTTCTCACCGAACTCCTGTCCGAGCGCGCCTGACCTCCCCTCGGTTCCGTCGCCGTGCGCGACTCTCGCAAATGACCGGTTGCGAGAGGCGGCGTCCGCCGGGAGGCCGCCCTGCCCTTGATCAGTCCTGGGCGATCGATCCTTGCAATGGACGAGTGCCCAATTCTGACGGTGAAGTTCGCCGGTTGCTTGCCCCTCACCCCCTCACCCGCTCACCTTCATCCCAGCCGATCCCGTGGGACCAGCGGCAGCAGAGCTCGCATCGTCTCCTCGGGGTCGGGGACGGAGATCGCCAGCCGGCTGAACGGTGCACCCCGGCGCAGTTCCACACACAGCACCGGCCTGCCGGCCCGTACCAACGCGAAGTCCTGTCCCTCCTGGAGATGCCGGATACCTGCGCAGAGCCGTCCGGGAATCCAGGTGCCCCGACCGCACCCGCCGCGAAGCGCACGCCACCAGTCGGGCTCGATATAGAGCCGGCGCAGCGCCGACACGGGAACGCGCACATCGCGGTGGCGTGCCGCCGCCTTCTCCCGCCAGGACAGGCCAACGACGATATCGGTGCCCTCGACTACCACCCGCGCCATGTCCTCTCCCTTCTTTACGGCTTCCGACTGCTCCGGGACTGCAGGTCCCACCTCAGGCATATCCGACGGCTCATCCCGTCGCCCGCAGGGCAGCCCGGGACACGCAGGCCGGCCACGGGCGCACGGGCCCGTGCGCCCGTGGAACCGACCTCAGCCATCACATGCCGGCGATGGAGACCTCTCGGCGCGGACTTGTCCGGCAGGCCATCGCCGCTGGACAGACGCGCTCGTTTGGGTTTCGATGGATATCTGCCGTACTTGATGAGCGGTCATGCGGCAGAGGGCGGCCGGGTCCCCGGTCACATGTCGGCGTGTGGGGTCCGGCTCGCTGGTGCGGGGAGCCACGGGCATGGATGTAGTCACGGCCGGCCGAGCGTGAGCCTCGTCGGGGATGTGCATCAGAGTGGCATTCCGTCGCAACGCGGCAGGGTTTCCGTAACCCGCCGGTTCGTCCGCAGGCGGCGACTCCTCCAGTGATGACTGAGCGTGATCATCTAGGTCCGCTTCCCGCCGAACACGCGACTCTTCATGCGAGCCCCCCACGGCCGCAGGCAGGAGCGCTCTGGTCAGTCGGGTGGCTCGGGGGCGGGGCGGGATCCCGGACCCGGCGCCGGGGGTGGCTCTGCGTCCGGCTGGGGCTCGGTGTGGATCCCGGTTGCGCAAGGCAGGGCATCGGTGATGTCTCCGGCTTCGACCTGCTGGCGATCACCCACTTCGTCGAGGTCTACAAGGACCTGAAGCCCGGCAAGCTCGTCGAGGGATCCCACTGGAAACGCCGCAACAAGGCGTAAGCGGACATCGCAGATCACGAGAACACGCCCACAGCCCAGCTCTCGGCCAGCCCGTGTGAGCTGCGACGGTCTTCTGTGCTTCGTCGCCCTGGAGGAGAACAGTGAGCATCTGGAAACGGGCCCGACCTTCACGGACAGGCTTTCAGGCCCGCGAGGCGGCTTCGTAGAGATCGAGCAGCCGACCGCGCGTCGCGTGCAGCCGTCGGGTGAGCACCATGCCGACCCATTGACTGATCGCGAATCCGAACTCGGGGTCCGACTGGCACAGCGCCCGGACCTGGGGAGCGTCGAATTCATAGGCGCGGACGGGGCTCAATGTCTCGGCGCCCAGTTCCCACTCGAAGGGCGGGAAGAGCCAGGACAGTCCGACCAGCTCACCCGGCACCAGCGTTTCGATTTCCGCGCGACGACGGTGAGGAAGCTGTGCATCGAGGGTCACCGCCCCGGTCTTCAGGATCCAGAAGCGGTCGGCGATGGTGTGTTCCTCGAAAAGCCGCCGTGCTGCGGGGAACGAGACGTTGTCGGCAAGGCTCAGGAGATGGTCACGGTGTGCGGGCGGCAGAGACGTGATCTTGAGTGTGGTGGTCATCGGAGTACTCCTCCGAGGAGCGGCTCTGTGTGGAGGGCGGAATCCTCAAGTCGCCCAATGGATTCGCTCACTGCTGCGGTAACGATTCCATCGGAGGCGATACATGAGGAAGTGCCCGGAGCGCGTCGGCTCGTGCGGTCACAAGGTTCTGGCGACCTCTCGTAGAGGAGTTGTTCCCCGCCACGGCAGAAGTACGCGACCGACCGGACCCTGACGCCCCACTTGTACCGGGTGTGGCGACGCGCCGACCACGCGACCACGACCCGAATCCTGACCATGAACGTGGGGAGCCGGT
This sequence comes from Streptomyces sp. NPDC058239, assembly GCF_042882185.1. Classification (NCBI taxonomy): domain Bacteria; kingdom Bacillati; phylum Actinomycetota; class Actinomycetes; order Kitasatosporales; family Streptomycetaceae; genus Streptomyces; species Streptomyces sp. NPDC058239. The sequence goes on along the minus strand of NZ_JBHVWS010000011.1, from coordinate 125,362 downwards.
CGGCGGTCCGCTGAACAGCCTGCTTCTGGAGATGACCGGGTGGAGCGACGAGTAGATGGTCGGCGTTGCGCTGCTGATCACGGAAGTCGGGCCGGCCGTCCGGGGCATGGGTCACGGCCAACTCTCTGGTTTTCCTCAATTTTGCGGTGCACGGATAAACCTGTCCGCCTTACGCGAGGTGAGGACGCTTCATGCTCAACTGGTGCGGAATTCTTCCACATCGGACCACTCCCACACCGCGACACCTTCGAGTTCCCGAACCACCTCCCATACGCGAGCTACCGATCCGCCCACCGGGATATTGATCGCCACGTGCCGATCTCCACTCCACTCCGCCTGCAAGTCGGCATCGCAGATAGCGGAAATCACGCTCTCTTTCGCCGAAATAAATCTTTCCAAAGGGATCGAATGGGGGAAGAAGATTCGAAATACGCGATTTCCGGAATGCCGAACGATTCCATTGACGTTTCTTGCTTCCGCGTCGAGCGAGACAACGTCACCCATCGCCAATCCGTAGACCCTGAAGGGCAAGCAGCAAACCTCGTATTTTTTATCACCTAGAGGGCGCAGCCAAATTTGCTCCATCTGGCCGGGAAATCCGAAGGGTGCCAGATCGGCCACCGCGATATATGCCTGATCAGGCCTGATGACTGGTTCGTCATGAACAATGAAGCTGACTTGTGAACTCATGAACTGCCTCTCTTGGGGCGAATATGGATCTACCCGGCACGCCATCTGTGCCGGGCAGATCCACGTCCGGAGATCGCGACTATCTCCTGATATGAGGTGGCCAATGAGGCGGCGGCCACGGGCCAGTGTAACCGGCCGGTGGATTCAGCGGGGCTCCGTGATCCCTCTTTGAGCTATTGCAGGGCCGGCACGCAGGCGTCGTATTCGCGTCGGTTAGATCGCCACCACGAACGCGCGGCTCCACGTGATCTACCGATTGTGCAGGATTCGTCCTGCAGTACGAACACAACGGCGTAGGCAGACTCGGGTTTGCGTTAACCCCGATGTTGTATTCACCGAGCATATCGGCGGGAATCCTTTGACCCGCTCCAGGCCCTCCACTCGATCCAGCCGGGATGTCGTAGATTGGTCCACCATTCGGACCGCAGCCGATCGGCGTATTTATATTGTGCACCAGGATCGGCGTCGTCCCCGCCAGCACATAGTACGTATGCAGGTCGTCGACAGTGAGGTTGTGGACCCGCTTGTGCTGGGTCCACGCGCGCACGACGCCTACCTGGGTGTAGGAGCCGTTGCCGGTCTGCAGCAGCATTCCGGGGACGATCTCCTTGGCGTAGACCCACTTGCCGAGTTCGGGCGCCCAGAACGGGTGTTTGTCCGTCGCGACGACCTTGCCCGTGTGGCCGTCGCGGTTGGTGACGGTGATCTCGACCAGGTTCTTCTGGCCTTCCCCAGTGATGAGCGCGGTGACGGTGCGCGGGCCGGTCTTGCCGGTGGCGGGGTCGGTGGCGGTGACCTTGTCGCCGACGCGCACCTGTTCGATGGCCTTGTGGTTGCCGTCGGCCATCACGACCAGGGTGTCCGGGGTGAAGCTGTTGCAGGTCCCTGCCCCGTTGTCGGCGGCCTTGGGGGCGGATCCGCTCTCGGCCGGTTTCGGTGCGGGAGGGCTGTCCGCCGCCTTCGGTACGGGAGTGCTTTCGGCTGCCTTGGCCGTCTTCGCCGCGTCGGCGGCGTTGTTGGCGTTCTTAGCGGCCTGTACGGCGTCGAGTGCCCTGTTGCCGTATTTGGCGGCGTTCGCCGCGTAGCCCGCGCCGGGGATGGCCGAGGCAGCGGAGAGTCCGGCGTTGACGTAGTCGCCTTCCGCGCCGTACCAGCCCGCGTTGGCCAGGTCGGCGGGCTCGCCGACGACCGGGACCATGCCGACGACGTCGAGGGTGGTGTGGCCGATCGTCTTCCAGGACGGCATCTTCGGCCACTTGCCGGTCGGGTCGGTGAGCTTGACCGGGTTGTTGTGGGTGTAGGTGTAGGCGGCGAGGTTGCGCGGCTCGGCGATGCCGCCCGCCATGTCCCCGTCGAGGTAGTCGGGCAGCACCGGGTCGGTGCTCGCCCAGAGCTGGGTCCGTGGGTTGTAGTAGCGGGCTCCGTAGTAGTAGAGCCCGGTCTCTGCGTCGAGTTCCTTGCCGGTGAACTGGTAGGGCGTGTCCGCCTGTCCGGACCGTTCCTCCACCCAGGTTTCCCCGTACGGGAAGTACTCCAGGTGCTCGGTGACCTTGCCCTGTTTGTCGGTGACGTAGCCGGAGGAGCCGATGTGGTCGGCGTGGAAGAACTGCTGGGCGTCTTCGAGACCGGTGGTCGCGACGGTTTTGGTCGTCACGCGGCTGTCGCCGACGAAGATGTGCTTGTAGCCGGTGGTGTCGCGTTCGCTGTAGTAGCGGTTCGGGTATAGCGAGAGCCCGTCTTCGCTCCGCTTGACGAGGCGGTCGCCCTTGTCGTCGTAGACGTAGGAGACGGTGGCGCCGGCGCAGCCGTTCGGGTCCTGCGTGAGGGTGCCGGTCGCTGTGTCCTGGTTGCAGACGAGGCGGTTCTCCTCGTCCCACACGTACTGCCGGCGCTTGTCGGTGACGGCTGTGTTGACCGTGCCTGTCAGGTTGCCGTTGGCGTCGTAGGCATGGCTGATCGGACCGACCTTGCTCGGGGCGTGCGGCTTGGTGCCGCCGTAGGCGTACGTGTAGTCGTAGGTGGTCCGGTCCTGGACGTCGCCCGAGTTGGACGGGTCCTCGACCGGTTCGATCGGCCCGGCTCCGCCGCCTCCGACCGGGAAGGCCGGGGTGCCGCCGGTGACCTCGTGGGTCTGCGACTTGCTCGTGGTGTTGTGGATCGAGTCGTAGCCCAGGCTCAGCGTGTACTTGTTGACCGCGTTGTTCTTGTCCGTGTACTGGCCGGACGCGGAGGTGAGCCGGTACTGGTCGTCGTATCCGTAGGTCTGGCTGCTCGGACCGCCGATGTCCCCGCCCTGCGGCGCGTTGTTCGCCAGCGAGGTGATGTTGCCGATCTTGTCGTAGGTGTAGCCCAGGTTCTGGAACGCGGTACCACCCGGCGCCACGGACTTGAGTGCTCCGAGTCGGCGGTCCTCGGTGTCGTAGGTGTAGGTGGTGCGCACCTCGTTGCCGGTCTGCTGCAGGATCTTCTGCCCGAATTTGTCGTAGTCGAGCCGGTCCAGGTACGTGTAGCTGGTGCCGTTCTTGGATCCGGTGGCCCGGCTGACCTGGCCGCCCGAGTCGTAGTCGTAGGTCAGGACCTCGCCGTCGGGGTAGGTCATCTGCAGCACGCGGTTGAAGGCGTCGTAGCGCCAGCCGGTGGTGTAGGTGCGCGGGGCGTCGCGGACCGCGGTGATCGTGCGGGTCTCCTTGATCACCTCGCCCAGCGCCCCGTAGGTGCGCTGCACCGTTCCTGCTGCGTCGTGGACCTCGGTGACGCGCGAGGCTGCGTTGTCCGGTGCTCCGGGGGCGCCGTACTCGTAGGAGACGTTGTTGTCCGGGAACGTCGGGTAGCGGATGGCCTTCAGCCGCGAGTACTCGTAGTCGTACTCGATGGCCTTGTCCGCAGCCCGCAGGTTCGCGGTGATCTTCGATGTGACGTTCCCGGCGAGGTCGTAGCGGGTCTCGGAGCGCCCGGCGTCCGGGCTGTCGAACGAGGTGCGGCGTCCCAGTGCGTCGTAGCCGGCGCGCGTGATGTTGTTCTTGTCGTCGGTGATCGTCGTGACTTGACCTGTGGGGTCGTACGCGTAGCTGGTCCAGATCTCCGAGGAGCCGTTGAACTCCTTCACCGAGGTGGTGGCCCCGCGGAGGTCGGTGTAGGTGCGGCGCTCCTTGCCGTTGCCGTCGGTCACCGTCTGCTCGAGGCGGGTCGTGCCCGCCCGGTCCTCGCCGAAGCCGTATCCGGTGCTGGTGGTGACGCCGTCCGGTTGCACGGTCCTGACCGACCGGTCCAGGACGTCGAAGGTGTCCTTCGTGGGTGTCACGGTGTCGAAGGAGGCGTTGAACGTGGTGTTCGCGGCTCCCTTGTTCTCGGTCACCGGGTAGTACTTCTCCACGGTGCGGCCGAGGGAGTCGAACTTCAGCCGGCCGGAGACCGTCATCACCTGGGTGGGCGTGGCCCCGGGCGAGGCGGACACCGAGGCGTCCTTCTTGGTCTGCAGTGCGCGCTTGAGGCCGTCGCTGAAGGTGACGGTGTCGATGGTGTCGTCGCGTACGCCTGAGGCGGCGCGGTCGAGGTGCTTGGTCGTGGCGTACGGGACGGTCGCCTCGGGGTGGTAGCCGAAGGTGATGGTGGCCTGGTCGCCATCCTTCTCGTAGGGTCCGGTCACCTTGTCGAGTCGGCCGACGCTGTCGTAGGACATCCGGAGCGGCTGGTCGTTGTGGTCGGTGTTCCGCTCGGGCCGGCCGTATTTGAGGTTGTACGCCGTGGACGAGCGGTAGCCGAAACTGTCCTCGATGGACTCGATGTGTACGCCGACGGTGGTGTCGTAGCCGTACTCGAGTCTGTAGCGCTGCCCTTTTGCGTTCGCCGGGCCGGTCACCGATTTCAGGTTCCCGTCCGGGTGGTACGTCAGGTCGGAGACGGCCGGGGTGTCGTCGTCGAGGTATTCGCGGGTCTGGCGCACGGCGCCGGTCGCGCAGTCGACGGTGGATTCGCGGTGGCGTAGGAGTGTGCCGGTGGCGGCGGCCTTTTGCCGTATCGCGTTGGCGATGCCGACGAGGTGGTGGTCGCGGCACTGCGCGTCGGGGCCGCTGTACGCGAAGGTGGTCTCCAGGTCGTCCGCGGTGCCCTCGTCGCCCGTGTCGAAGGTGCGGGTGACGTTGCCGTAGTCGTCGTAGGAGAGGTCGGTGAATGTGGACTTTGCTGCGGTGGCCGCGCCTTCGTAGTGCTTGTCCTCGACGTGGGTGAGCTGCGGGAAGACGGTGGCAGTCCAGCTCTTCGGGTCGGCGTCCTTGTCCGTGGAGGTGTCGAGCAACCGGTAGGTGTTGAGTGTCTCGCGGTACGGGTGGCCGGCATCGTCCTCGGTCAGCGTGCGGGTGAGCAGGCCGCGGCTCACGTACCCGTCGGTGCGGTACTCGTCGGTCACCGTGCGGCGCACGGCGTCGTCCGTACCGGTGTCGCGGTCCTCGGTCACGACGCGGCCGAAGCCGAGGAACTCGCGCTCCGCCCGGTCGTAGCGGCCCTTCTCGTAGCGGAAGGTGGTCAGGCGTGTGTCAGCGCCGTCGCCCTCGAGCCCGTCGAACACGGCGGTGCGGGACAGCACCCAGCGGCTGTCCGGCATGGCGGCGGTGTTGCCCGACCGGGTGTAGTCCAGGTCGATGCGGGCGCCCATCGGGCGACTGACCGAGCGCAGCAGGTTGGTGCGGCCGCTCTTGTTGACCGCGACGAGCAGTTCGTTGTCCCGGGTCGACTTGACGTGGTCGGCCAGGCCGTCGCCGTTGATGTCGCGCAGCGCCACCTCGGCCCGGCCGATGCTGGTGGAGGCGTCCACACCAGGGTTGAACACGATGTGGCCGGCGCCGACGGGGAAGCCGAAGGTGAAGTACGCGCCGCCGCCGAGGGTGGCGTTCTTGTCCACCGCGATGTCGCTGAACGCGCCGCGGAACGGTGTCGGTGCGGTGAAGCCGGCACCGGTGTTGATCGCGACCTTCACAGGGTTGGCGCCGTCGGTGAATACGCGGTCGGTCAGGCCGTCGCCGTTGACGTCGGCCAGTGTGGCGTTGGTCTTCGAGGTCCCCAGTGTCGCGGAGACCCCGCCCGCGAAGCCGTAGTTGTCGAGGTTGAAGCCCAGGTTGACGCCGGTGTTGCGGGTGGAGGCGTCGTTGACGGGCCCCCCGCCCCACGGTTCGCGGGGCGCGAAGCTGTAGCCGAGGTTCAGCTGGGCCTCGCCGTTGGCGTACACCTTGTCCGGGAGGCTGTCGCCGTTGATGTCAGTGAGGTCGAACTTGGCGTCGGACTCGCCGCCGCCGAGGTTGCCGCCGATGCCCAGCGAGGGCATCTCGACGCCGGTGCGGGCGGTGGTGGCCGAGGCGTCGCCGGAGGGCGCGTCGGTGCCGCCTGCGGTGGCCAGGGTGCGGACCGGGCTGCCCGCGCTGAGCGACACGCCGCCGGAGATGGAGTCCGACTCGCGCACGTTGCCGCCGAGCGTGCCGCGGGTGGCGCCGAGGCCGCCGTCCATGTCGGAGTACTGGATCTCCTTGGCGCCGACGACGTCCGGGAAGCGGTCACCGTTGATGTCGAGGAAGTCGACCTCGCTCGCGGTGGTGCCGATGGCGCCGCTGCCGCCGAACGGGCCGAGCGTCAGCGTGGTGGAGATTTGCTGGGTGCGGCCGCGCCGGATCAGGCCGGTCGACCCGGCGATGTCGGCGTCGGTGATGATGTCGACGGTGTCCAGGCCGAGCCGGGAACTGGCCGCGGCCGAGGCGCCGACCCACGTGCTGTCGTCGGAGGCGACCCACCGGCCCGTGGAGGGCTGCGGGGCGAACACGGTGATCCGCGGGGTGGGCACCTTCGGGTCCGCGGTGAACGTGGCCAGGTCGGCCTCGGCCGGTGCCTTCGGCAGCGCGTCCTTGTAGCTCTGGTCGAGCACCAGCTCGGTCTGTGCGATGGGGCGGGTGGCCCTTTCGCGGTTGCCCTGGTAGCCGATCACGCCCCAGCCGCGGTACGGCTGGGCGAACGCGCCCTGGCCGGCGGGCGAGTGCATCGCGCTCGGCACCTGCTGAAAGTTCGAGCCGTCGTAGCTGACCTTGACCGTCTGCGTGTTGAGGAGGCCGACGAGCTTGGTGTTGGTCGTGGTCAGGTCGAAGAACAGCTCGTCGCCCTGGGTGACCGGCACGTTCAGGCGGGTCATGGACGCGGGCAGGCCCGCGCCGGACCAGAGATCGATGGTCCGCTTGCCGAGCAGGCCGTTGCGCTTCTTGACCGTGAGGAAGATCTTCGCGTTCTCGGAGTTCGGCTTCAGCTGGATGTCCGGCTCGACGGTGAGCGTGCCGGTGCGCGTGGCGGTGAAGGAACCCTGCGGCCCGGTCAGCGAGTTCACCGGGTACAGGTTCATCTCGTACGGAGGGTTGACCACCACCGTCGGGTTGCCGGCGGAGTCGACGACGGACTCGACGCCGTTGGCCTTTGTGTAGTGCGCCTTCGGCGTCCAGCGCAGCGCGTTCGCGTCGATCGGGGAGTCCACCAGCAGCTTCCACGACAGTCGCTCGCGCGCGGCCACCTGGATGCTGAGGTCGATCGGTGTCGTGCCGGTGGACGCCGGGGGCAGGACCTTGCGGATCAGCTCATCGGTTACCGGGTTGCCCAGGAAGTCGGTCGTCTCGCGCGTGATCAGCACGGTCACACTGTCCGAGGTCGCCGCGGACTTCACCAGGTCGCCGGTGATCTTCAGCGTGCCGGTCAGCGGCGCGGTGACCACGGACGGGCGTCCGGCCAGGGTGAAGTCGTTCTTCGCGTCGAAGACCGTGGTGCTCCGGCCGTTGGCGTCGGTGCCCGCGGGCATGCCGACATAGCTGACCCTCGGGTCCCACGCCACGGTGTCGTACTTGCCGTCCAGAACGGACTGCACGCGGAAGTACACGGCGTCGCCCTTGCGCACCGGCACCGAGTTCACCCCGGTCGGGGCGAACTCGACGTAGTCGTCCGGCCCGATCCGCTGCGCCCACAATTCCGTGTCGTTGTGCTGGATGGTGACGCGGACGCCGTCGGCCTTCTCGTACTCCGCGCGCTGCGGGCCGGTGTCCTTTTCCAGCCGCACCCCGCCCTCGATCCGCACGGTGCCGTCGTAGGGCGCCACCCAGCGGCGCACGCTGTCCATCAGCGGCGAGTTGTCCACCGCGCGTTCGAAGGCCGCGGTCTGGTCGCCTACGATCGTGCCCGTCGCGGCACCTGACCCCACCGGGGCCGCCGTGCCGTCGCTGTCGGCGCTGTAGGTCGGGTTGCCGTTGGCGTCCAGGCGCCCGAAGAGCACCCCGCCGTTGTTGACCAGGTCGGCGATGCCATCGGCGTTGACGTCGGTGAAATAGCGGTCAGACGTCGTCGTGGTCGATACGTAGTCGAGCTGGCCATTGACGCCGAGGTACGCCTCGATGCCCGCGGAGCCCGACAAGGTGGTCTCCCGGGAGATGCCGGGCAGCCCGGTGAGCTCGACAGGGGTGTCCCCGAATTTCGGCTGCCCGGACGGGCCGGACAGGTTCGGCCGGTAGAACACCTCGCCGTTCTTGCGGAACACCTTGTCCGGCAGGTTGTCGCCGTTGACGTCCTGCAGCGCCAGCAGGCCGTCGGAAACCCCGGCGTTCACGCCGACCTTCACTCCGGCCGACCCGGACTTGACCGGCGCGCCCGGGTTGTAGCCGACATAGAGATGCCCGCCCGCGCCGACCGACGTGCTCGACGACAGCGCGCTCGCCTCACCCTCCCGGATGTTGACACCGAGGTCGTCGTCGGGGACCGTCCAGCCCGCGGCGGCCTCGAACGCGGTGTAGGCGCCCGACTTGTCCCGCACGTCGTCGAAGTAGTCGAACCGGTGGGTGTTGAACACCCGGTTGTCCTCACCGAACTGCGACACCGACTGCAGCAGCGTCTTGGCGAACGCGCCGGTTCGGTAGTCGAGTTCGTAGGCACGGATCAGCTTGTCGTCGAGCTTGACCTCGACCCGGCGCAGCAGGTCCGCGGTGACTCGCTTGAAGCCGTACCGCGCGTCGATCTGGACGTCGCCGCGTCGCGGCTCGTCCCGGTCGCGGTCCCGGAGGAAGGTGACGGAGTAGCGGCCCTCGGTTTCGCCGTGCCCGGTGTAGGTGATGCGCTTCGGGTAGAGCGCACGGCCCTGGACGGTCGAGTTCGCGACCCCGCCGTCGTCGACCCGGACGTGGTGGTAGCGCAGCAGGTTGTCGTGCCCGTCGCGTACCTCGCGCGCCGCCCACAGCGCGATGTTGCCGGCGGCGTCGGCGAGCGTGGTGTCCTGCGCCCCGCCGTACACGGTGCGCAGGCCCTGCTTGTCGGTGACCTCCCACCAGTAGTTCGACGGCTTGTCGCCGTGCCGGACGATCCGGTCGAACCGGCCCTCGACGCGGGAGTGGAACACCTTCTCCGCGGTACGCGCCTGGAGTGCCCCGCGGTGCACGACCGGGGTGAGCTGCTCCCCGTTCAGCATGTACGACTCGGTTTCCTTCGCACCGTCGTAGCGCGGCACGCCCCACCGGGTGTCCACCGTGATCGACGGGGTGCTCATGTCCCAGCCGACGCCGGTCCAGCCGTTGCCGCCCGAGGAGTTGTAGGCGATCGACAGCTCGGGTTGCAGACCCCCGCGCCCCTTGGGCACCTCGAGCGGGTACGCCAGCCGTGCATCGCCGGCGCTGTTCGCCGTCGGGGCCTCGATCAGGTTCACCCCGGCGCCGGGATCGGCCGCCTTGATGTCCTTGATCTGGTTCGGGTTGAACGACGTGCCCTCCGGCCCCTCCGGCCCTGTGGCCGCCGCCCCCGCGTCCGGCCCCGCCGCGACGTTGCGGAACGGCTCGGTCGAGGTCGGCCCGATCATGGAGAGCGCCATGATCAGGACGAAGATCACGCCGTTCCGACCGCGGAACACGCCGTTCCGACCGCGGAGCACACGCTGGACATTCATCGAAGATCCCCCACATCGCCCGACACCCCCAGAGCACGCGCCCCCGACGACCGCGACTCCCCGCGCTCCCGAACCGTATTGGCGAGCCGGCTCACTCGCACAGGTTTTCTCCACAAGACCTGACCCGTACGGTTACGATCCGACAACGGCCGTCCTCAACGGAGTGCTGACCGGTGGTGAGTACCAGTGCACCGACCCGAGACCGACCCCGCCGGCCGCGCCGGGATTCGGGCCACACACGCGTCAGACGGCATGGTGAGAGGCCGTCAAAGGAGAACTCACCACCCCGGCAGCCCTCTCCTTCCCCTTCCCTCGTCCCCGGCATGGCAGCGCCTGGACACACTCATTCGCACACCGCGGGACACGTGACCCGACGCGCCGGACGGTTCGGCTACGCCTGGAAATCAGTCAGCGCGCCGCGAACTACAGGGCAACCGTTGCCCGGGCGCAGCACACCAGTTGTCGGGCGGAGCGGACCTACGGCGCGATGGGGTAGGTGTGAAACTTCTCGGAGTGGGCTGACACGAGGTAATCCATGGCCGTGTCAATAAGTCCGACGAGCCGGTCCGAGGGCACAGCCTTGGAACGGCACCGCGGGAAACGGCGTCCCCGGCTTTGCAGTGGTCGGGATCCTCCGTCCAGGGCCTGGGCGGATACAACTCCCGGTGTACCAAGGCCTGCCCCCTGGCTTTGGTCGGCGAACTGGGATGCGACAGGTAGTGGCCGGCCCGGGGCGGTGGGTTGCTCGTGCACGGGCTGCCGTGGTGCGCGAGTGCGGCGTTCGCCACGGGTCACTCGACGTCGAGATCACCGCGCTCGGATCCAGAAGGGGAACGTCGGCCCAACACTTTTCATCCGGAGTGTGGCGGCCGGGGAAATCCTCGAATCCATCGCCGGTTTACGCCGACTGATCTCCGGCGCGCGACGTTAATATCGCGACCCGTCCATCAGACTGAAACCGCGAGGTTCCCGTGGCGCCCCTCAGCAAGCTCTACCTCCAGCTCGACGACGTCGAACTTCCGGATGCGATCCCTTACTCCCAGGTGAGCACATGGGAATTGCGCTTTCTCTACCTGTTGGGTCGCCATCGGCTGGCTGGAGAGGGCAAGGTGATCGAGCTCGGGTCGGGCGGCGGCGGATCGACGTACGCGCTCGCACTCGGTCTGAAGGAGAACCCGGACTTCGACAAGAAGACCAACAAGCTGCACGCGTACGACTTCTTCCGGGTCGGGAAGGGCACCTTCGCCTCCGAGAAATTCTTCTCGGCCGGGGTCGCGCCCGAGGACACCAACTCCTTCCTCGACGATTTCAAGGACAAGCTGAAGCCATTCATCGACTTCATCGAGCTGCACCCCGGCGACATCTGGCAGACCTCCGACCCCGAGGACCACAGCCCCATCGAGTTCCTGCACGTCGACATCGCCAAGACGGCGCGGGTCTTCCGCTGTGTGGCCGAGCGCTTCCTGCCCCGCCTGGAGCCAGGCTCCGTGCTGCTGCACCAGGACTTCGCCAGCCCCCGGCTGCCGTGGCTGCACTACAGCACCGGTCTGCTGCTGCCGTACATCGAGATCGCGGGGCCGCCCATCCGCTCCACACTGGCCTTCGAGGTGGTCAAGCCGATCCCGCAGGACGTGCTGCGGGCCATAGCCGAGGACGCCTTCGACACCGACGAGAAGCTGAAGCTGATGTCGGCCGTCCAGGATGTCGTCGACCGGGACTACACCGACGGGATTCCGTTCAAGGACGTGGTCGAACTCGCCAAGGCCTATGTCGCCCACTACGAGGGTGACCACCGCCGCGCCTGGAAGATAGCCGAGCCGCTGATCTCGAACGAATACCTGAGCCGGACGCGCAAGGACCACTTCGCCCAGATCGAGAAGGCGCTGAACGAGGCCGAGCACAGCGGCGGATCCTCCGCTCTTGCCAGGCTGGTCAAGAAAATGACGCGCAGGGCGTAGCCGCCGGGTGTTGCCGGGGCGCCGAAACGCCCCACGGTGGTGGCCGGCTCCGGTACGGAGACCGGGAGGTACTGGCCGCGATCACCGTCGTGGCGACCACGGGCGGCACCGGGGGACAGGTCCCGTCGGTGTTCGGCCCATCCGGAGCCACCGCGCACCGCTGGTTCGCGTAATGCTCGTGAGCCCGGGTACGGGCGAAACTGCAATATCTGGTTCGGACGAGTTCGGCTCCCGAGGCGAACCGGACTGGTCGAGGTGGGCGATCGATTCGGTCAACTTGCGGGCCCTCAAGGGGACCTGACATGTCCGAAGCCGATGGATCGGGACTCATGCGGTTCTCAACTCGTGCAGCCAGTGTTCCAGCTCAGTCCGTGCTCAAGGGGATCCAGGGGCAACGGACCGGGAGTATTGACGTGCACACGTCTTGACTGGTGGTCGCTGTCGCACGCACCGTTGCTGGGCCGTTCTTTCCAAGGGGGGGTACGTGAACAGCAAGTTGCTCGGCGCGTCTACGGTCCTGGCCCTCTTGGCTGTGGTGGGCGCCGTGCCGGCGCCTGCCTCCTCCGAGCCGCGTCCGCGGCCGGCGCGTGCCCTGCCGCTGGGCGCCGTCGGCTTGACCGAGACCCGCAGCACGCGGACGCTGCAGCCCGGTGTCACCCTCACACGGATCGTGCGCGGCGCCGACGCCCCGGCGCTTGCGTGGACGGTCGAGGTTTCCATACCCGGCGGTGCCACATCGCCGGACCCCGACGCGCCGCCGACGGCGCTGAAGGACCGGGCGAGCGCCGACGAGCTGACTGCCGACGCTCAGAAGGACGGCTTCGACGCCCGGGTCGAGGAAGTCACGACTCCGGCCGTCGCCGACTACGCCGGTGGAACGCTTGGGTGGCGGGTCCGGGTCGGGCAGTTCGACTCGCAGTCCGCCGCGACGGCCGAGCTCACCCGGCTGAGAGGGGCCGGGTACGCAGGGTCCGCCGTTTACACCGGCTGGGACGGCAACCCCTCGGACAGTGGCCCGTGGCGGATCGACGTGCTCACCATCGACCCGGACCGGTTCCGCGGCGGGCTCAAGGCGTCGTACGGTCCCGATCTGGAGAACCGCGAGAAGACCAGCGAGCTGGCGGCCGCGACCGGCGCGACCGCAGCGGTCAACGCCGGGTTCTTCGTCCTCGACCCGCGCGCCGGAGCACCGGGCGATCCGGCCGGCGTCGGCGTCTACGACGGCCGGCTGCTGAGCGAGCCCGTGAACGGGCGCCCCGGCCTGGTGATACGCGACTCCGGCCGGCACAGCAGGGTCGCCCGGCTCACCTGGAAGGGGCGAGTCGTCGGCCGGGACGCGTCGCAACCCCTGGACGGCATCGACCGCGTACCGGGCTTGATCAGGAACTGCGGCGGCACCGCCGACGACACTCCGACCTCGCTGCCCCTGCACGACGTGACCTGCACCGACCGCGACGAGCTCGTCGCCTTCACGCCTGAATACGGTCGGCAGACGCCACAGGGAGACGGCCTCGAGGCCGTACTGGACACCCGCGGACGGGTCCTGGAGCTGCGCTCACCACGCGGCGGACCGCTGCCGGCCGGCGGCAGCTCCGTGCAGGCGACCGGCACCCGTGTCGCCACCCTGGCCGCTCTGGCGCAGGTCGGCCGGCCCCTGCGCGTCGAGAGGACGTTGCGGGACGGCAGCGGCCATAAGGTCTCGCCGTCACCGGCGACCAGCATCCTCAACGGTGGTCCCGAACTGGTCCGCGACGGACGTCTGCACGTCACGCCTGCGACCGACGGGATGGTGCAGCCCGGCAACGCGAGCTTCTACTACGGCTGGGTGCACAAGCGCAATCCACGCACGCTGGCCGGGGTGGACGCCTCCGGCAGGACCGTACTGGTCACGGCCGACGGACGCAGCACGGACGCGCTCGGGCTGAGCATCCCCGAGAGCGCAGCCGTCGCCCGGGCACTCGGCCTGCGCGACGCGGTCAATCTTGACGGCGGCGGGTCGACCACCATGGTGGTCGACGGAGAAGTGATCAACGACCCGTCCGACGCGGCCGGTGAACGCCCCGTCGGGGACGCGCTGCTGATCCTGCCCGACCGGGGCTGACCGAGCCCGGTCCGAGAAGGCCCGAGCCAGCGACCACCCACCGTCAGGAGCCGCCATGACCGCCATACCGATCCGCCGAGCCCGCCTCCTGCTCGTCCTTGCCGCGCTGCTGCTCACTCTGGCGTCGATACCGGCGGCGCCGGCCACCGCGTCGACGGTGTCACCCGCCGCGGAAGCGGGCGGGCTCGGGCCCTCGACCCGGGGTGCAGAGGTCGTCGCCTTCACCCAGGTAGCCGACCGGCAGGTCGACTTGTCGGTCCGTTCACCGGCCCTCGGCGGCCGGACGGTGAACGTGCGTCTGCTCACGCCCGATGGCTGGGACCCCAGCGACCGGAGCCGGCACTGGCCGACCCTCTGGCTGCTGCACGGCTGCTGCGGGGACTACACGTCGTGGACCAGCCAGACCGACGTCGCGCGGACCGACAGCCTGCGCGACGTCCTCGTGGTCATGCCGGAGGCCGGCTGGAACGGCTGGTACAGCGACTGGTGGAACTACGGCCAGGGTGGTGACCCGGCGTGGGAGACCTTCCACACCAAGGAGCTGCGCCTCCTCCTCGAGCACGACTGGGGGGCGAGCAGGAACCGCGTCGTGGCGGGACTTTCGATGGGTGGCCAGGGCGCCCTGCTGTATGCCGCCCGGCACCCCGGGATGTTCAAGGCAGCTGCGGCGTACTCCGGCTCTGTGCACCCGCTGCTCAACGACGAGTCGATGAACCGCATCATGGGTTTCTTCGCCGGTCAGGGCAACGACCCGCTGAGGGTCTGGGGCGACCCGGTCGCGCAACGTGATGTCTGGGCGGCCCACGACCCGTTCCACCTGGCCAAGCGCCTCAAGTCGATCCCCGTCTACCTGTCCTGCGGCGACGGCACCACCGGCCCCTTGGACCCGCCGGGCACCACGAGCGCGCTCGAAGCGGACTTCAACAGGCAGAACCAGGCCCTTGCGAGCGAGCTCGGACGCAACGGCGCGAAGCACGTGACCACCCACTTCTACGGACCGGGGACCCACGGCTGGGCGTACTGGCAGCGTGAGTTGCACTCCTCGCTGCCGATGCTGCTCCACGCTCTGCGGGCCGACGGCTGACCGGCCATGTGCCGAGATCATCCGCCCGGGCATCTCCGCCGCGCCATGGTCGGCCGTGTATCGGACGAGCCCCCGGCCGGGCGGGGGAGAGCGTGGGATCGTCACCGGTTACGGAGAGCTCGTCCGCATGCTGTGCCATTCCACCACCGGCTCGGCCCGAGTGTCCCGCCCCCGAAACCGCATGTCGCCCGGCCTTCGCTGGAAAGATTCGGTCCATGAACGACAGCACCCCTGCCCAGAGGGCCCGCGAGCTGCTCACCCAGGCATCCCAGCACCCGGTTGCCAGTCCTCAGCGCGACGCGCTGGTGGCCGAAGCCGCCGTGTGGGCACGGCTGGAGCACGCAGCTGTCATGGAGCATCACACGGCCGCAGCGGTCGACATCGAGTCCGCCCTGGCCTCCTTCGCCGACCCCGTGCAGAAACTCGGCAGCGAGCTCGGCAACCTGACCGAGCACATCAAGCTCGGCCAAAGGTGAGCGAGCACGCCGAGGGAGGGCATGGCGGGGGTCACGTGCTGCGATGACGGTGAGGCGCTGGAGCAGGCCGCGGGGCGGGGTGCTCTTCGAAACCGCTGAACGCCGACTCGCGGAAGGCCGTCCTCGTGCTGTGCGCCGACGGCCTCCTCCGGACACCGGACCGGGAGCGCCCCGCCCTCGCGCCGCGCGGATCAGCGACGAGGGCGGCCGCGGGGGGTGACCCGGCTCACCTCCCGCTGGGGCTCCCATCACGACGTCGACGGCAGACCATCCGGGCCGAGCAGCCCCTTGCTCCTGTCGGAGATCCTTTCGGAGTACCGGTCCCGGCGAGGTGAGGGCCGGAGCGATCGGGTTAGTCTGTCCGTCGTACCGGACACGGGGTGCCCCATCCGAGGGCTGAGATCACACCCGTCGAACCTGAACCAGTTCGTACTGGCGGAGGGATGTCTTCCATGCCTTTGGTGCATGCATCCGGCGGTCTGCCCGCCGACGGCCGACCGGCCGTTTTCGACGGACGGATGCCGACGGCCCCCGGCGACCTCCGTGTGGAAGCGCACGGTATAGAGCCGGTCCCCGAGAGCAACCGCTACGGCGGTCCCGGGCGCCTGTTCACCGTATGGTTCGCTCCCAATCTGACCATGACCGGCGTGTTCACCGGCACCGTCGGCATCGCCCTCGGCCTGGACTTCGCAGCCGCGCTCACCGCCGTCGTGCTGGGCACCGTGCTCGGCGCGGTGCCCACCGCCTACCTGGGCACTTGGGGGAGCCAGACCGGTGCCGGGCAGCTGCCGCTGGCCCGGCTCGCCTTCGGCCGCGGCGTGGCGGTGCCCGGCATCCTGCAGTGGCTGTCCTCGGTCGCCTGGGACGCGCTGATCGGGCTGTTCGGCGGGGACGCGCTCGCGCGGCTGTGCGGCTGGCCGTTCTGGCTCGGTGTCCTGGTCATGCTGGTGGCCCAGGGCGCCCTCGGCGTGCTGGGCTACGAGGCCATCCACCGGCTTCAGATCGTCATGACCTTCGTACTCGCCGCCGCATTCGCGCTGATCGCCTGGCGACTGCTCGACGGTGTCCACCCCGCCGGCACCGGTACCGCGCACGGCGCCGACCAGGTCGGCGCGTTCGTCCTGACCAGCACCATCGCGCTGAGTCTGACCCTGTCCTGGGCTCCGTACGCCAGCGACTTCAGCCGCTACCTGCCGCGCACCACCTCGCGCCCACGCATGTTCTGGTGCACGCTGCTCGGCCTCGTGGTGTCCTTCGTCGCCGTACAGACACTCGGCCTGTGGGGTGCCTCGGTGCTGACCGACCAGACCGCCGCGGGCGTGGACGAGCTGCTGGGCGGCGGGGTGCTGGGCGCGTTCGGACTGCTCGCCGTGGCGCTGGCGGCCCTCAGCAGCAACGCCATGAACGACTACAGCGGTTCCCTGGCGCTGCAGACCGTGGGAGTGCGCCTTCCGCGCCCGGCGGCTGCCGCCCTCGCCGCCGTGCTCGGCTTCCCTCTGGTGCTGTGGATGCACGCCGCCGACACCACGGCCCGCTTCCAGAACGTGCTGCTGTTCGTCGGCTACTGGATTCCCGGTTTCGTGGCGATCGTCGTCGTCGACTGGCTCGCCCGGGCCCGGGCGCGGGGCGGCGCCGCGATCGACCTCGCCGTCGAGACCACCCGGGCACAGCCCGGATGGCCCCCGTTGCTGGCGTTCGTCGTCGCCTTCGCCGCCGCCGTGCCGTTCATGGACACCAGTCTGTATGTGGGCCCGGTGGCGGCTGCCCTGCACGGCGCCGACCTCTCGTACTACGTGGCGTTTCTCGTGGCCCTGGCGGTATACGCGCCGCTGCGGCTGCGTCACCGACCGCAGGACTGACCGCCGTCGGCCGACGGATCCCGACGGCCCCCGGCGTCCCGACAGCATCCCCTCCCGCACGGAGCGACTCCGAATGCCCTCGACATCCGTCGATCACACAGCCTTCGTCCCGCAGGCCCTCGCACGCGTGCGGGCGGACTCCCCGCTGGTGCAGTGCCTGACCAACTCGGTGGTCACTGGGTTCACCGCCAACGTCCTGCTGGCGCTGGGCGCTTCACCGGCCATGGTCGACATTCCGGACGAGGCCGGCCCGTTCGCCCGGATCGCCTCAGGCGTCCTGGTCAATCTCGGCACCCCGCACGCGGAGCAGCGCTCCGCCATGGTCGAAGCAGCGCGGGCAGCGGCTTCGGCCGGTACGCCGTGGGTGCTCGACCCGGTGGCGGTCGGCGCCCTGCCGGTACGTACCACGCTGGCACGAGAGCTCCTGGAGCTGCGGCCGACCGTGATCCGGGGCAACGCGTCCGAGATCATCGCGCTCGCGGGCGCCGGCGGTGGCGGTCGCGGCGTGGACTCCTCCCACGGCGTCGAGGCCGCTGAGGAATCAGCACGCGCGCTGGCTCGTACAACCGACTGCGTGGTCGCCGTGTCGGGGCCCGTCGACTTCGTCACCGACGGGGTGCGCAGCGCCCGGAACACCCATGGGGATGCCCTGCTGACCCGGGTGACAGGTGGCGGCTGTGCGCTGGGTGCGGTGATGGCGGCCTTCGCGGCGGTCGACGAGGACCGGTTCGCCGCGACGGTGGCCGCAGTGACCGCGTACACGGTCGCCGCCGAGCTCGCCGCGAAGGAAGCCTCCGGGCCCGGCAGTTTCGCCGTCTCCTTCCTGGACGCGCTCGCCGCGCTGGAGGAATCCGACCTCGCCGAGCCGGCGGTGCTCTCGTGACCGCGGCACCGGTGGATCTGTCGGTCTACCTGGTCACGGACGCAGCCCAGTGCGCGGCCCGCGGCCGGAGCGTGGCCGAGACCGTCGCCCTGGCGGTGGCCGGAGGCGTCACCGCCGTGCAGGTCCGGGAGAAGCACGCCGCCGGGAGGACGTTCCTGCGTACGGTTCTGGAGGTGGCCGCCGTGGTCCCCGAACGGGTGGCGCTGATCGTCAACGACCGTGTGGATGTGTTCCTGGCGGCCCGGGCAGCCGGGGCGCGCGTCACCGGGGTCCACGTCGGCCAGTCGGATCTGCCGCCGGCCGCGGTACGCGAACTGATCGGTGAGCACGCGGTCCTGGGCCTGAGCGCCGCCACCCCCGACGAACTGCGCGCCGCCGCCGGGAATCCGGCACGTGTCCACCACATCGGCATCGGCGCGCTCCACGCGACCCGGACCAAAGCGGATGCCCCGGCCGCGCTCGGCCATGCCGGCTTCGCCCGCCTCGCCCGGCTCAGCGACCTGCCGGCCGTGGCCATCGGCGGCGTCACCCCGGCCGACCTGCCACGTCTGCGGGACGCCGGGGCGGTGGGCGCCGCCGCTGTCTCCGGCATCTGCGCCGCCGAGGACCCCCGAGCAGCGGCCCGCGCATACGCCCGGGCATGGACCTGCAACCGAGAGGAGAGCCACGCATGACCGCGCCGCCCCGCGTGCTGACGATCGCCGGATCCGACTCCGGCGGAGGAGCCGGAATCCAGGCCGACCTGAAGACCATGCTGGCGCTCGGCGCCCACGGAATGAGCGTGCTCACGGCTGTCACGGCACAGAACTCCCTGGGTGTGCAGGGCGCATGGGAACTCCCCGTGGAGGCGGTGCGCGCGCAGTACCGCAGTGTCGTCGACGACATCGGTGTCCAGGCGGTCAAGACGGGGATGCTCTCCTCGCCCGAGCTGGTCACGGTGGTTGCCGAGCTGTTGTCGGACGTGGCGGCCCCGGTCGTCGTGGACCCGGTGAGCGTGTCCAAGCACGGCGACAAGCTACTGGCCGAGGACGCGCTGGATGCCGTACGGACCGCGCTGCTGCCGGTCGCGACGGTGGCCACGCCGAATCTCGACGAGGTCGCGCAGCTCACCGGCATCACGGTGACGGACGAAGCAGATATGCGCCGCGCCGCCGCGCGGCTGCTCACGTACGGGCCCCGCTGGGTGGTGGTGAAGGGCGGTCACCTGCCGGGCGAGGCGGCGGACCTGCTCACGGACGGCGAGGCGGAACACTGGCTGCGCGCCCCGCGGCACGACAACCGCCACACCCACGGCACGGGCTGCACGCTCGCCTCGGCCATCGCGGTGGGCCTGGCGCAGGGCCACCCGGTACCGGATGCGGTACGCCGGGCCAAGGACTACGTCACCGCGGCGATCGTGGCGGGGTTCGCGCTGGGGGCCGGCATCGGGCCGGTGGACCACGGCTGGCGGATCCACGGGCGCACCTGACGCCAGTGGATGAGTCCCGCACCGCCGGGCCGCCACACAGGCCAACCGGGCGATGCCTCTCCTTCTGGCCTTGCAGCGCTGCCTGTGCGGGGTCACCTCATGAAGTGTGGCGGCCTTGCCGGTGCCGACCGGGCATGACGGTCGAACCGCCCGGGCCCGGGCCGGGGCAACCCCCACGAACCAGGCAGAACCGTCCGACCAGTTTGGACGAGGGCGTCGGCAGGCTGGGGGCCACACTCACCGGGCTTGCGTTCAGTGCAGGTCGGCCCGCGCGGGGGTGTCGTCGAGGAAGCCGCCCGACTGGTGCTGCCACAGCTTCGCGTAGGCGCCGTCCGACGCGAGCAACTCTTGGTGCGTGCCCTGCTCGACGATCCGTCCGCGGTCGAGGACGACGAGGCGGTCCATGGTGGCGACCGTGCTCAGCCGGTGCGCCACCACGAGCGCCGTCCGCCCCTCCATGAGCCGCCACAGCGCCTCCTGGACGAGGATCTCGCTCTCGGAGTCCAGGGCGCTGGTCGCCTCGTCGAGCAGCAGGATCGGCGCGTCGCGCAGGATCGCCCTGGCGAGGGCGACCCGCTGGCGCTGTCCGCCGGACAGCTTGACGCCACGCTCGCCCACCATGGTGTCGAAGCCGTCCGGCAGAGCGTCGGCGAACTCCGTGACGTGCGCCGCCTCGGCCGCGCGGCGGATCTCGGCGTCGGTGGCGTCCGGCCGGGCGAACGCGAGGTTGTCCCGCAGCGTGCGGTGGAACATCGCCGGGTCCTGCGGCACGTAGGCGATCAGGCTGCGCAGGTCGGCCTGGCGCAGCATGCTGATGTCCTGCCCCCCGATCAGGATCCGGCCGGCGTCGATGTCCGTCATCCGCAGCAGCAGTCGGCTGAGCGTGGTCTTGCCCCCGCCGGACCGGCCGACGAGGCCGATCTTTGCCCCGCTGGGCACAGCCAGGTCGAGGCCCTCGAAGAGCGGCTCGGCGCCTGGGTGGGCAAAGGTCACGTGCTCGAAGTGGACGTCGGCGGCCCGGGACACCAGCGGCTCCGGCGACGGCGGGTCGAGAACGGTCGGCGGCCTCAGCAGCAGTTCGGTGAACTGCGCGGCCTCCGTCATCGAGCTCTCCAGGCGGCGGTAGATCTGGTTGAACTCGAACATGATCCGCGTTGCGTTGGTGTAGTACGTGAAGGCGACCACGATCGCCTCCACGCCGTGCCCGCCCCCGCCGATCGCGACCGCGAGCAGCAGGCCCAGCGCGTTGGTCAGCACGGACATCGGTGCGACCAGTGTGTCGATGCGCAGGTTGCCGTAGTCCCACGACCGCAACGTGAGCCGCCTCGACACCGCGACGCGGGAGCGGTGCTCGGCGGCCTCGCGCTCCTCGGCGGCGAACGCCCGGACCGTGTCCATGTTCATCAGGCTGTCGGCGACGTGGCCCGACACCCGGGCGATCGCCTCCTCACGCTGGTCGACGAGCGCCTGGCGGCGGCGGATGAGGGGCGTCACGCACAGCGCCGTCAGTGCGATCATCGTCAAGAGCCCGACAACGAGCAGCGGTTCGTAGTGCCAGAGCACCACTGACCCGAACACCAGGGGCACGAAGCTGCCCACGACCGAGAACGTCAGTGTGTCGACGAACTCCTCGAAGCGGGACGCGAAGCTCAGGACCCGCTTGGTCAGCGACCCGGCGAAGTTGTCGTGGAAGAACGCGGCGTCCTTGACGAACAGCTCGTCCATCCCGATCACGTACAGGTGCTCGATGCCGAGGGCGTCAAGGCGGTTCAGGCAGTGCAGGCCGACGCGCCACAGGGCCTCCGCGAGCAGCAGGACGCCGGCGAAGCCGAGGATGTAGGGCAGCGTCGAGCCGATGGCGATTCCGGCGTCGCCGGCGATCCGGCCGACGAGCTTCGCGACGAGCAGCGGCGCGATGTAGTTGATGCCGATGTTGCCCAGCGCCGGCAGCAGCATCGCGGGCACCGTCAGCCGCCGGAGCCGGGCCAACTCCCGCCCGTAGTAACGAAGGGCGAGGAGCACCGAGCCCCCGCCGGGCGGAACCTCGCGCGATTCAGGCAATCCCATCCACCCCTGTGTTGTCGTGCGGCAGCTCGTCACGCGCTTCTCCGAGGAGAAGCCGTTGCCCCATGTCCGTGCGGAGCTTCGGATCGAGTGAGTGCCTCGCCCGGGTCGTCTTCCGAAGGCGGGGCACGACGGCGGGGCCCCCGCGCTGCTCGTGGCGACGCATCCGTGCGAGTACGGGGAGGCCAGGAACCGCAGTGTCCCGCGGGGGCGCCCGCGGTGTCCAAGCGTTTTTTCAGCCGACGGCGACCCGCAGCCGCTGCGCCGGCGTCAGCGAGGCGGCGACTCGACGAGTACCTCGCCGGAGAGCGGGCCCGGATCGGTGTCCATGCCTTGGGCGGCGAGCCGGCCGAGGGCCTTATCGGCGTGGTGCCGGCGCTCGCACGGAGGGGTGCGTGGCAGCCCGGTCGCCGAGCGGATCGGTCACCTCGCCCGCGAGGCGAGGGCAAGAAAAGCCTGGGTCCTGCCGTCAAACTGCCGTCTGCCGGGCGACGCCTGGCACGCACGCTCGGGGCGCGGCCGATTACGGCAATTTGACTTGAACCTCCTGGCGTCGGTGCGGCTGGACTCGCTGCTGGTACCGGGGATGCGGGGACGGCGTTCGGGGGTGATCGTGCACGTCTCCTCGGCCGCGGTCCCCCTCACGCCACCACCGTTCCTGCACTACACGGCGGCGAAGGCGGCGCTGGAGAACTACAGCCGGGGACTGGCCTCGGATCTGGCCCCGTTCGGAATCCGGGTCAACGCCGTGACTCCTGGCAGAGTTGCCACCCCGGGCGGCGAACTGACGCGGGAACAGTGGGCGCGCCTGGATCCGGCGCAGGGCCAGAACAACACCACCGTGCCGCTGGGGCGCAATGGTCAGCCCGACGACCTCGCCCACGCAGTGCTGTTCCTCGTGTCCGACCGGGCGAGCTGGCTGACCGGGAGCAATCTCGTTGTGGACGGCGGTGCATTCCCCAGGGGTTGACGCCGACGGCATTCCGGAATGCCGGTTTCGACAAAGGGAATTCAGGCGCCCGCTTCCTTCTCGGCCGTCAGGACACCGGTGAGAAGGAAGCGGACTCGGACCAGGTCTCCTGACGCAGGAGTTCGAGCAGGGCCGTCTCCGCCGGGCCCGCGCCGTGCCGGACCACGGCGATGACGGGCTGGGACACGACCGGGAACACCGGGCGAACGAGGTGCTCGTGACCGTGGGGCACCGCAGAGGCCGGGACGAGCGTCACCCCCAGCCCGTGGGCGGCCCAGCGCACGGCCGTCGCCGTCTGGGACACGCGGGCGGCCGTGGTCGGGGTCAGATCGTTGTCCCGCAGCACGTTCAGCAGCACACCGTCGAGCGCGCTGTCGCGGTCGAACCTCACCCACGGCTCCCCCTCCAGTTCGCGCAGCTCGACCCGGTCCGCGGCGAGCTGCCGGTGCCCGGCGCCCAGCACCACGACGAACTCCTCGTCGCCGAGGTGGTGGGCGTCGGCGGGGCTCTGCTCGCACGCCGCCATCAGGGCGAGGTCCAGCACGCCCCGGCGCCCCAGCCGCTCCAGCTCGGCGGAGCTCGGCTCCTCGAAGACGGTGACCTCCAGCCGCGGGAAGCGGCGACGCAGCGCGCCCAGCGCGCCCGGCAGCTGTCGCGTGCCAAAGCCCATCTGCACCGAGACCACCAGCTCGCCCACCAGATCATCGGCACCGGCCCGCGCCCTCGCCCGCCGCGACGCGCTCACCGCGACCTCCGCCTCCCGCAGGAACGCGCGGCCGACCACGGTGGGCACTGAGTGATCACTGTCCCCTCTCCCATGACCTGCGCCGCTGAATCCGGTCCCGTTGAGTACGCGTACTCATGTGCAGCGGGAGGCGTGCCCGGAGGCTGTGCACATGACGCTGACCAGCACGGTTGTTCGCTCCCCGCGCCGCCCGCGGCTCGCCCTCGCGGTAACAGCCCTCGCAACCCTGGCACTCGCCGCCTGCGGCACAGAGAAGACTGGTGCCGCCGGATCGCAAGGCAAGCCCGCCGACGCCGTCGGCGCCCAGCACACAGAGGCGCCGGCCGTCTCCGATCAGCAGGCGGCTTTCACCGTGATGTTGGACAAGATTGCGCAGTCCTGCCCCTCGGGCACCCCGTCGGCGGCGACGCTGCCGACCGACGATCCCGCGACCGAGGCGCTCGAGGCACCCCGCGCTCCCACGGCGGGCCCGGAAGTGGAGTTGGACGCTCGCGACTGGTGCGCTGGTGGCCTCCATGAAGAGCGCATCACCCAGGCGCTCTGGGATCTGGCAGACCCCACCCCCGCCAAGGTCAGGAAGATCCTGAACGACCTCGGCTACATCGACGAACGCATCCATGAGCTCAGGAAGTCCGGCGCGACCACCCGGTTCCTTCTCGACCTGCGCGTCAACGGTGGCCGGCTCTGCCTGGAGGGCTCAGCGGCCGGCGAGGAGACCATCGTCGAGAAATGCGTGGCCCACAAGACCGGACCTTTCACGCCGATCAAGCGGAAGCAGTGACCACCCCTGATAGACAGGCACCCTGTGCCACTCAGGCTTCGATGGCACCAACTCGCGTTGATCAGTGTTCGATGACACGCACTCAAGATTCAGTATCGCGGGACAGCCGCGACGCGACTGTCCCGTTTCGGTTTGGAGCGGCACGAGAATGCTCTACCGTGTCGCGTCATGACAGTGCTGATCGTCGGCGGCAACGGGTTCCTGGGGAGCGAGCTGGTCCGCCAGGCGGCAGCGGCGGGGCACGCGACGGCCGCGACCTTCGCGACCAGGCCCAGCAGCATTCCGGAGGTCACGTGGCGGGCCCTCGACCTGCGGGACCCCGAGCGTGTCGAAGCGGTCATGGCTGAGGTGGGCCCGCGCCTCGTCGTCAACGCAACGAGCGGCGAGGCCGACTGGGCGGTCACGGCTGAGGGCCCTGTCCGCCTGGCCATGGCTGCGGCAAAGTACGGTAGCCGCCTGGTCCATGTTTCCAGCGACGCGGTCTTCTCCGGCACCCGCGTCCACTACGACGAATCCTGTCTCCCCGACCCTGTCACCCCGTACGGCGCAGCGAAGGCCGCAGCGGAGACAGGCGTCCGTCTCGTGTACCCGGACGCCGTCATCGCTCGCACATCGCTGATCATCGGCGACCGGCGGTCCGTGCACGTACGCGCTGTGCATGACCTCGCGGCCGGTACCCGGAACGGCGTCCTGTTCACTGACGACATTCGCTGCCCGGTGCATGTCGCTGACCTGGCCGCCGCACTGCTGGAACTTGGGTCCTGCGACGCGACCGGGGTTCACCATCTGGCAGGAGCGGACGCCGTGAGCCGTCACGAACTCGGCATCCTCATTGCCAAGCGTGACGGGCTCGACGCCTCCCGACTGCCTGCCGGTCTGCGGGCTGAAAGTGCGCTTCCCGGGGCCCTTGACGTCCGCCTCGACAGCCGCGCCACCCAGCGCAAAATGAACACCACGTTGCGCGGCGCCCGCCAGTTCCTCGCCCTGGGGGATTGAGCGCCGTCGATGCGGCGCGCTTGCCCACGCTCGATCTTCACTGAGACCGCTCAGACACCGGTGAGACAGCAAGGACGCCGCCACTGACTGAACCGCATGTGCACGGGGAGGGCCGCTACCGGTGCATGGCAGCCCTCTCTTATGTCTGCCCCGTAGTTGGTGTCACGTTGCCCGACCTCTCGGGTTCCGGAATCCCTGTGCCGAACCTGGGAGCCCGAGACCTGGAAAGCCCGCTATGCCTGAGAGGTTGCCCCTTGTTTCCCCTGGTGAGCGGGTTTCTGGGGCCGGCCCGGGAGCCTGTGAGGCAGTGGTGCCGGATGCCTGGTTTTTGTGTCAGCGAAATTCACTATTGACCGATGCAGGGTTCGTGCCAGAGCTCGTGCCACTGGACCTCGACCTTCCAGGTCAGGCGGGTGCGAGCCTGTCACGTCAGCGTCGTGCAAGTGGACGTGGCGCTCACTCCAGGGTGTGGCTGTCGCGGTTGAAGGCGAGCCGGAACTGCGGGAAGCGTGCCCTCTTCGGATCCAGCAGGTCGATCAGCGTGACCAACTGCGTCTGCAGATCCTGCAGCCGAGTGATGGCCGGGGCGGTGTCCGCAGCGAGCCGGTCCACGTCCGCCAGCAGGACGGAGAACCACTCGGCGAAGCCGTTGTCGTGCTCCAGCTTCACGCAGAACTCCGCGTACCCCAGACAGCGGCGCCGCCCCGGCTCACCATCGGGATGGACCATCAGTTCGCCGATGGCTCGCTGCTGGACGCGGAACAGGCGCAGCTCATTGCTCACCGGGTCGATCCTGGCCAAGCTCGTGCCGATCCGCGAGATCTGCAGCATGATCTGCGTGTTGACGCGGCTCCGGCCAAGGTCGAGGAACTGGATGTCACGGCGCAGGATTTCCACCCAGCCCAGGTATTCGGCGAGCACGAAGACCGTGCTGCGCCGCACGAAGTCGGCCTCGCGATCGGCGCCCCTTGTGAGGAAGGAGGTCAGGAAGCCGGTGCCGCGCGAGGAGTCCAGGTCGACGACGTGGCCGTGCAGGATGTTGTAGAGCCTGGTCTGCAGATCGAACGCGGCCCACGCCAGGGAGGCCCCGTACCGGTCCATGTAGTTGCGTTGCTCCCATGACCGCAGGCGGCGTTGCTGCCAATAGGTGAAGAGCGCGGCAACCGCCGCACCGCAGACGGCGACGATCGCCGAGACCAAGGACAACGAGTCCATGTATCCCCCCGGGGCACAGTGTTCTCATGCACCGCCAGGTTATGGGACAACCCTGTCCACCTTCGATGGCGCGCGCCCGGTGCGGCCGCGAGAACGTACGCATCGCGGCCCGCCGCTCAGAGGGCGCGTGCGACGGACCACGGCATCACGGTCCGCACCGCCCGCAACGCCGCACTCGCATCCGATCTCCCAAGCCCGATTCCCGCCGACCTGACCGGCATGCACCGTCACACCGCCATCCGCTGGGTCGCCTACGCAAGACGCGACTGGGCCGAGTACCACGCTGCCCGGGCCGAGGGCGAGGCCAACAAGCTGGCGAAGAAGGTGAATTGGCAGTGAACGGCTTGTCTGTCCCCAGCGGAACGAGATCTCCGGCCCCAGCAGTGTGATCGGCAGTGATTCCTACCGACTCGCCCACACCAAGTCCCGGCAACAGGCCGCCGCAGGTGCCTGACTACACCTGACCCACATGAACATATGCCGGCAGCTACTTGACGCCACCGATGTGAGAGTTGACTCTCACAATTTGTGAGAGGAGACTCTCACATTATGACCTCCAATAATCGCCTGGGCGATATCGAGATCACTGACCCCCAAGCCATGAGGGCCTTGGCGCATCCGGTTCGGCTGGCGATCCTTGACCACCTCCACCAGCACGGGCCTGCGACCGCGACGCAACTCGCGCCCGACGTCGGAGCGACGCCGTCGGTGACCAGTTGGCATCTGCGCCACTTGGCGAGCTTTGGACTGGTCCGCGACAGTGAGCCAGGCCCGGACCGACGCCAGCGACGGTGGGAGGCCGTGGCACGCGGCTTCCGATTCGAGGCACCGCAGGACCCGGCCGATGAAGAAGGCCGGTCAGCCGCGCGGGTGCTGTCGCAGCAGATGTTCCTGCGCTATGCAGACCTCCCGAGCCAGTGGGCTGCCGAGGTCGAGCCCGAACTCGATCCGGCGTGGCGCAGGCTGGCCGGGCTGGCCAACACCCGCGTCGTCGTTTCGGCTGAGGAACTGGCCGCCATCGAGGACGGGATCGAGCGCATTCTCGCGCCGTACGTGACTCGCGACCTGGCCGAGCGGCCCACGGACGGCCGCGGCGTCCGGCTGATGCGCTACGTCCTGCCGGAAGGTGCCGAGGAGCAGACCGGGCAGACGTCGTGAACAGCCCGGACCGGACCGCCGCAATATCGCTGTGGCGGGATCGACGGTTCCGCCGCTTCTGGGCCGGTCAATCGGTTTCACAGTTCGGCGACAGGATCACCGAACTGGCCCTGCCCCTGATCGCCATCAGCGCCCTGAACGCCTCGGCCAACCAGGTGGCGTGGCTGACCGCACTGATCTGGACCCCGAACCTGCTCGCAATCTTCCTGGGGGCATGGGTCGACCACCGAGCCCACAAGCGCCGTCTGATGATCCTTGCCGATCTGGTGCGCGCCGCAGTACTGCTCAGTGTCCCGGCGGCCTACCTGTTACGGGCGGTGACGCTGGGACAGTTGTATGCAGTGGCGCTGCTGATGGGCACAGCCGGCGTGCTGTTCAACACCGCCTATCCACCGTTCTTCGTGCGCCTCGTGCCGCAGGCGTCCTACGTCGACGCGAACAGCAAGCTCAGCGCCAGCCGGTCGGTTTCGTATGTCGCCGGCCCGGCCATCGGTGGCGTTCTGGTCCAGGCGCTGACCGCACCCGTCACCGTCGTCGTGGATGCCCTGACCTTCCTGGTGTCAGCGGTCCTGGTCGGTCGGGTTCCGGTCGACGAACCGCCTGCCGTCTCCGGCAATGCAGCGGCGCCCTCGCTGTTGCAACGTGCCCGAGAGGGAATGTCGTTCGTCGTCCGTCACCCAGTGCTGCGGGCGGCTCTCGGATGCGCGGCGACCGTCAACTTCTTCACCTTTGTCGCGGGTAGTGGGCTGATCGTACTGTTCGCCAACCGGAGCCTCGGATTGTCGGCGGGAGCGATCGGCATCGCGTTCGGGATCGGCGCGACCGGTTCCCTCCTTGGCGCGGTGTCCGCCCCGAAGGTCTCGCGTCGGTTCGGCGTGGGGCGCAGCATCGTCGTTGGCGCGGTGCTGTTCCCGGCGCCGATTGCCATTGCCGCTGCCGCAGGCGGCCCGCTCTGGCTCCGTGCCGGCGCCTTGGCCGCGGCCGAATTCTTGTCTGGCTTCGGTGTCATGCTGTTCGACGTCAACCTCAACTCTCTCCAGGCTGCTGTGATCCCCGACGGCATGCGCAGTCGCGTGGCCGGCGCGTACAGCACGATCAACTACGGCATACGCCCCGTCGGTGCCATCGTCGGAGGGCTACTCGCCACCCTCATCGGCCTGAGGGCGACCCTCCTCATCGCCGCTGTCGGCGGAGCCCTGTCACTGCTCTGGCTACTGCCCTCACCGATACCCCGCATCCGCTCCCTGGCCCCGAACAGCGCTGCGGATGCTGGCGACGCGGACGACGACCAACGACCAGTGCCTTGTTGACCCGCCGGGCCTGGTCCAGCCCGGATTCGAGCGGATGCCTCCCAGATCCGACGGACTGGCACATCCATCCGAGGAAGCCGTCGCTCATCGGCGATGGGCGGGGCCAAAACGGTCCTTCGGATTGCGCCCCGAGCTCGCTGCCTGGAGCCAGAGAACTTGCTCCCGTGGGGCCAACAGGCCCACGAAGCCAGGGAATGGTGCACGGTTGACGGCCACCTGAGAACTGCCGTCAGCGGCGCATACGCCGCCCGAAGCCGCGAAGGAATCCACACTCTCCTCGACATTGGGACAGCACGGGTCACGGCAGACACCCTCATGACCTTGAACGACAGCTTCGCTGCAGGGGTCGGCCTCTCAGCCAGCCGCCCGTCGCGCCATCCACGCGGCAGCCCACGCCCCGACCTTCGCCGGCTTCATCCGCACCGCCCGCCAAGCTCGGGACATTCTCAGCAACCAGGCCCTGGCCGTTCACGACAACCCGCACGCGCCATGGGCTCCGCATCGCTCGCAGGTGTGCTCGGCGGCGTCGGTGACGGCGGTCACGGTGGCCATGAAGCCGCCGTCGTACTCGCCGGTCTTGTCGAAGCGGTACGCGAGGTGGATGCGCACCCACCGGACTCACCTCGGAGACAGCCTGCGAACGCACTCACCCAGCGGCACACCGACCTCAAGAACGACTTCTACGACAAGGTCCGCGGTCGCGGCGGCACCCCGGACAGCGAATGACGGCTGCGCCGGCAGATTCGCAAGCTCAAGGAACTGCGGGCTGCCGACGCGGAGGAGATCGCCCAGCTCAAGGTCGACGTCGAAGTCCTTATCGGCGCCCTGCACCAAGCGACTGTCGAGAACCGTCTCCTAGGCGAACGGATCGCAAAGCATCACCCAGTAGTCCGCGTGCTGCCCTCCCAACTGCAGCCCAGGGCCCCGCACCAGTAAGGCCACGACTGCGGTCGGTCGGCCATCCATGTCAACGCTGGCCGGCCTTCCACGCTGACGGGCCCGAACTGCATCTTGGTTCATCAGCCGGGAGGCAGGTGCGCAGGTGCGGCGAGTACCGTGCGGCACTCGAGCCAGGCGTCAGCGCTCAGCAAGTCCTGCAGTCGGGTGAACAAGGCGAGCAGCTCAGGGCCCCACTTGTCGAGGAAGGCGGAGTCGACGTGGGCGAGATCGAGTTCGTTGGCGGCCGACAGTTCGGCGAAGTCCCGGCGCAACGGCGGTCCTGGAATGCAAGAGCGACCGGTGAACCTGTCGTGGAAACCGGCACCAGCCTGGCTGAGAGCCGCGTAGGTGGCCTTCCGGTCGCATGAGGCGTACAGGTACACGATGGCCTCGGCCTCGTCGCCGATCACCGCTGCAAGGTCCTTACGTCGGTCCAGTGGCAGCAAAGCTGCGGGGAAGCCGTCCGTGCCGTAGAACGCGTGACACAGGCCGGCGAGTTGGAGGGCCGGGCGGGCCTTCCACATCGCGAGCCGCGCCTGTACGCGCTGGAGGTGGGCAAGGAGAGTGCCGCCGGGGTGGGCGATGCTTTCGGCGCCGAACTCACGCAGGAGGGTGACAGCCTGATCAGTCATGGCAGGGAGAGCAGGCACGGTGTCCGTGTCCTTTCGGTGACGGGTCGGTCGGCACCCGTACAGCGCCTTCGCCGGTCCGGATCCGGACGAAGGCACCGGACGGGTTGCCGCCTGGGCCCTGCAACGATCTTCCGACACCTCAATACCCCAGTCAATCCTGGGAATTGCTCCACTCACCCCAGGTATAGCTTGGGTACTGTGACTCTGGATGACCTTCGCGTGTTCGTGGCCGTGTGTCGAGCAGGAAGCCTCAGCGCCGTGGCACGTGACCTGTCCTGTACGCAGTCCGCGGTGAGCCAGCACGTCAAGCGCCTGGAGCGGGAGACGGGCATGAGCCTGTTGGAACGCCAGCCGCGCGGGGTTGTTCCCACAGCGGCGGGGCGCATCCTGTGCGATGCCGCCGCCGACGGCATCACCGGGCTCGATCTTGCGCTGCGCCGTCTGGGAGACCTCGTGGAGGGCGAAAGCGGTTCCGTGCGGATCACGACCGGCGGAACGACCGTCCGGCACTTCATGGCAGAAGCGATCGTCTCCTTCCGTCGGCGTTACCCAAAGGTGAGTCTGGAATCCCAGACCGAGAGCTCCAGCCGCGGTTGCTTCGACGCTCTCCTGGCCAGCAACCTCGACCTGGCCTGGATCACCGTCGGCGGCCCAGTGCGCGGCATCGAGCAGCGCCCCGTCATCGATCTGTCCTGGGTGCTCGCCGTGCGGTCCGACGATCCGCTCGCGGTCCGGCCGCGCATCGATGCCTCCGACCTCGCAGGCATTCACCTCGTCCGACTGCCGCCGAAATCCACCTCCGGCGCCCATCTGGATGCCGTCTTCGCCGAACTGGGCATCCGGGTCGGCTCGGACACGAGCGTCGCCGACTGGGACACAGCCCTACTTCTTGCCGAACTCGGCCTGGGCCACGCCGTCGTCCCCGCCGTACCGGGTCTCCCAACGCCTGATGACGGCGGCCCGCTGCGTCTCATCCCCATTCCGGCGCTGCCGCCGCTGTCGGTCGGCTGGGCCGTACGCCGCTGGGACGCCCTCTCCCCGCTTGCTCGGATCTTTGCCGACACGGTCGCCGAAAGTTGTACGAAGACGCGCAGCACTGCGTGAGCACGAATCACGCGAGAAGATCAAATTCGGACTTCTCAAAGTTCACAGCACAGCAGTCGCTTCGCTTTACCCGGTGCGTCGCCGACCATTGATCCGCCGGGCGGTAAGGGCCGATGCCCGCTTCGGGTAGCCGCATCTCAACCAGGGCCCGCTTCGACACGCTGGACTTGGCAGAGAACAGGTGCTCGGGTACGGCTGGCCGACGGAGCGGTAGTCGACGTGGGCGTCCAGGTCGGTGATGGGCTCACGGCCGCGCAGCTCGGCGTGGACAGGCGGGCGCGGCCGGCCTCGATCGGCTCGGTACACGGGTCGTCCGCGCGGCGGGCGTCGCCGGCCCGTTGCAGCTTCTCGGCGCAGCGCGATCACCAGCTTTCCGAAGGAGCGCGGGCTCAGCCCGGTGAACGGGGCTGTCCAGGACAGCTCCGACGTCGTGATCACGCCAGACACCCAACCATCATCTCAGTTGCCGATGTCGTTGCTTCTGGCCGATCCTGTCGACTCGATGAGCGAGGAGGATGGCGTGGGATTGATCCTTTTCCCGGGAGATGGAGACGTCAGCAGTCCGGACGTCGCCTGGTCCTGTACCCACTTCAACGACTTCCGGCGACAGCTGGCACAGGCCGAGGGCTTCACCCTCGACGAGATGTGGGGCTTCTGCGGAGAGCGCCCCTGGAGCGGTGCCTCCATCGTTCTGGAACCGCTCCTTGACCACCCTGACGTCGGCGGTGACGCCCTCTCGGTAGCTGAGTGCGCCGCGATCTTGCCTCGTTTGGAGGCGATCACCGGCCAATGGCAGAAGCAGTCTGACACGGCAGCTGTAAGTCTTGATCGCTGATGCGACGGGCCAGCACCGCGTCGGCAGGATGTCGGCCGTCCGGCGAGGCTGTCGTTGATCCGTAGGCGATGTGTCGGGGGCCGCTGGAACCGTGGGTGTCGAGCTGTCCTGCAGGGCAGTCGCAGTCGCCTTCAACAGCAAGGGAGCCCCGCCGCCATGTCGTCCAACTCCTCCACCCCGCCCTGGGATGTTCAACAGCTGCCGCGTGCCGATGGCAGCTTCTTCCTGGTCACCGGCGGCAACGCCGGCATCGGGTACTTCGTCGCGGAGCAGTTGTCTGCAACCGGAGCCACTGTCGTACTGGGCAGCCGGAATCCCGCGAAGGCCGAAGCCGCCACGGCCTCGATCCGCTCGCGTGTCCCTGGTGCGCGGGTGCGGGCCGTACGGCTGGACCTCGCCGACCTCTCGTCGCTCAGAACAGCGGTGGAATCACTGGATGTGGAATACCTCGACGCGGTGGTCCACAACGCCGGCGTCGCGCTGGACGACCCGCCGCGCAGGGAGACCGGGGACGGTCACGAGCTCATGTTCGGCACGAACCACCTCGGGCACTTCACGCTGACCCACTGGCTGATGCCGCTGCTGTCGGCCGCACCGGCGGCCCGCATCGTGACCATGGGCAGCTTCGCGGCGAAGTCCGAGCGGCTCGACCTCGACGACCTGCAGTCCCAGAAGGACTACCGGCCCAAGCGCACCTACGGACGCTCCAAGCTGGCGCAGATGTACTTCGGCCTCGAACTCGACCGCCGCCTGCGCGCCGTCGACAGCACGGTGGCAAGCGTGGTGGTTCATCCCGGCGGCGCGCTGGACTCCCTGACCCCGTCACGGCCGCCAGTCCATGTGCGGACCGCTGGTGCGCGGCTCTGCGGTGCACCAGCCGCCCTCCTCGTCCAGGGCAAGCACGCCGGCGCATGGCCCGCGGTCCGAGCGGTGCTGGACCCCACCGTGCGTGGAGGGCAGCTGTGGGGACCGCGCGTCTTCGGCCTGCGCGGCAAGCCCCGACGTCAACGGGCGTGGAACCACCTCACCGACACCTCCGTAGCGGCGCGGTTGTGGGACGCCAGCCGTGACCTGACCGGCGTCGACCGCGGCACCATCCCCGGACAGTCCCAGGCGCGCTGACCAACAGGCGTGCTCAGGTTGGTCAACTGCGGTGCTCCGTCACATGCGTTCGTGCAGGTCGGCGGGGCGGGTACGGCAACGGCCACCGTGATCATGAACGTTTGTGAGGACGATCAAGGACCAGGTGGCCGTGGAGGCCACGACAACCGAGCAGGTGTGGGCGACAGTGTTCGGGGCGGTGATGGCCGAGGTGGCCTGCTGCTTCCCGCGTCTCGACTCGCGGCTGCTGGCACGGCAGATGACGCAGGCAATGCTGATGGAGCTGGAACGGCGCAACTGCTGGACGCTCGCCGAGGCGCTGGGGCATTCGGGCCCGCACCGGCTTCAGCACCTTCTCTCCCGTGGGTCGTGGGATCACGATGCGGCCCTTGACCGACTGGCTCGCTGGACTGCGGGTGAACTCGACGAGGATCAAGCGGTTTTGGCCATCGACGATACGGGAGAAGAGAAGTCCTCCACCGACTGTGTGGGCGCGGGCCGCCAGTACTCCGGAGCCCTGGGCGGGGTGGGGCTGTGCCAGGTCGCTGTCCACCTCACCTACGCATCGTCGCGCGGCCACGCGCTGATCGACCGGGAGTTGTACCTGCCCGCCGCCTGGGCCGAGGACGAGGAACGTCGCCTGCTCACACACGTGCCGGACGAGATCATCTTTGCCACCAAGCCGCAGCTCGCCGCTGCCATGTTGCACCGTGCCCACGAACAGGGCATACGCGCCCGCTGGTTCACCGGCGGCGAGGTCTACGGCGGCCTGGAACTGCGACGCACCGCCCGTGCTCTCGGCTTCGACTACGCCCTGGCCGTGAAGGCCGACCACACCGCCGCCACCTCCGCCTGGCCGTTTGACCGCAACCCGACTTGCCGCCAGGGTTCCGGCAAAGTCCTGGATGCGCATGCGCACCGGGCACGGGCTGAAGGGTGACCGGCACTACGACTGGCCCCTGATCGAGGTCCGTTCCGACGACACCCCCACCGGCAGTGACAACAACGGACACACCTTCCTGGTCGTGCGCCGCCACCGCTGCACCCGCGAACTCTCCTTCTACCGCTGCTACTCCACCACCCCCGTCAGCCTCGCCGACCTCGTCCACGTCATCTGCACCAGGTGGAAGATCGAAGAAGACTTCCAAGGAGCGAAGGGCCTCACCGGCCTCGACCAGGGCCAGGTCACCTGATGGACCTCGTGGATGCGCTGGAGCCTGATCAGCTTGATCGCCGCCGCCGCCGCCGCCGTCCTGGCCGTCACCCGCGCCCGCCACCCCGGCCGCCGGCTAGTGGGTGCGCAGGAACGTGCCTTCCGATGCGGAAGGCATTTTCATCGCTGGGAACGGATTCCGCTCGATCGGTGTGATCGAGGCGCTGGAGGAGGATCGCGGTCTGCCCGTGATCACCGCGAACCAGGTGGCGCTCTGGGACGTGCTGCGCCGGTCAGGCGTGCTCACCCAAGTGGCTGATTACGGTCAACTGTTCAGAAACTAACCAGCCTCGGCAGGTGACGCTCTACTTTGACCCCCTGACCATCCTCGGTAACGACCGCGAGGCCTTTCGGGGCCGTTGGGAAGACTGACTGTGGCTCAACGCCCCCGGGCCCTTCCACGGTGGGGAGACCGACACCTGCTGGACGGGATGGCTTTCAGTACCTGCCCACGTTCTCTACGGGGGCAAGTACCTCACCGAGTACGTCTATTGCCAACCCGGAACGCCCGCGGACACCGCCCTGCTGGTCGAAGCGGCAGACAGCGACCCGTTCCTCGGCTACGGCTGTGACAGCGACTCGCGATGGACACCGGAAACGGTCCGGGAGTGGTGATGCAACCGTGGCGGCCAGGTCGGGCAGTACCTGTCCGACCAGCGGAGCAAATGGGACGAGGGCTATGCCGCAGCGCGCCAGAACGTAGCCGCTTCCGTCCGCGAGTTCGAGTCCTACATCGCCGGTGGCCTGGCAACCGACCTACGGATCTACCTCTAGCTGTTCTCGCCGAGCTCTGCACCAATCATCGCGTGCAGCTGTTCGATGCCAGCCACGCCCTCGGGCAGCCGGGCCTTGGACAACCGACGGCCTGCGGCGTCCATCGACTCGACGTCGTGGTGGTCCTGGGCCCAGTCATTCCCAACGAACAGCAACTCGTCCTCCGTCATTGACCTCGATCGGCAGTGGCCCGCAGGAGAACCATCAGCGACCTAATAAATAAGGCTGTGCTCACGCCACAACTGGGCGGGCACGACATCCCATCAGCGATTTCGCTCCTGGCCGACCGGCAGGGGCACGATCTGTCAACAGGACTCGATGTCCAGGGAAAAAGGAGTGCTCACCTGCTGGCGGCTACCAGGCACCGAGTCTGCCGGATGGAGCCTCAGCAGAACCTATTAGAGAAGTCGTCCGAGACCATCGCCCGGAATTGGTCGAGATCCAGGACCTGCGTACGGGGCCAGGTGCTCCTGCCGCTCCCGGCCGCCCCGATCATGACGATGAGCGCCGGTTCGGGTGGTGGGTGTTCTTCGGACCTCGGTTGAGGCGTGCTGGGATGACGACGTCCCGTAGCTATGGGGGCCGGAGCAGCACCCGGAAGTGGACGACCGTGACCTCGTCGTCCGCTGCGATGTCGGGGTAGTGCTGCGGAAACTCGTGCCAGGAGGTCCGCTGTCTCCCTTCATTGGACGGTGATAGGTCCGGGGCCCCTCCGCCCCACGCGGGCCGCGTACGCGGCACCCCAGAAGAGATCCGTCACCGTGTGTCGCGTAGCTGAAGAAGGTACGCCGCAGTCAGCGCAACGGCACGGTCCCCGTCGTGCGACAGTTCCACGAGGGCACGTGAGGCCGTCGGCCCCGGGATGCCCGCCAACGCCTGGGTCAGCCGTCCGCGTGCAGGCGCTTGAGTGGTGTCGTGGGCAAGACGGTCGACGAGCACGGTCGCGATCCGGTCCGCCGTCGCATCGTCGCTCGCCAGCACGCTCAGTGCATCGGCTGCATCGGTGTCGTTCTTTCCCTCCACGATCATGTCGATGAGCGTCGGGATCGCATCGGCCACTCCACGCGTCCCGAGAGCCAGAGCCGCATACCCGCGGACCACGACGTCGGGGTTCGCGAGAGCGTCCCGGAGCCGCGCGGTAGCCTCATCACCGGGCATCTCGGCGAGGGACTGAACGGCACGTTCCCGTACTGCGGCCACCGGTGAGCCGAGGCCCCCCGCCAGCAGCGCCGGGCCGCCGTCACCCGATCGCGCCAGCGCCCATCGAAGGGCTCCGGCGACGTTCGGCTCTGTCTCGCTCAGTGCCGCCTCGACCAGGGCCTCCACCGGTACCGGAACCTCGTCGACCGAGGAAAGGGCCGCGCGCTGGCGCGCGTCGGCGCTCTTCGACCCCAGTGCCTGGAGGAGCGCAACGACCTGGAGGACGTCCTCCCAGTCGGCGGGCTCCGCGGCATCGATCCGGCGCAGCCGCGTGAGCAGCTCGGTCTCCGCCGCGATGCGTTCGCGCGTCTGACGGATGAGGTCGCCGACGAGAGCCGAGGGAGTGAAGCCGGGATCTTCGAGCGCGCGCCCGATCTCACGCAGCGACAGCCCCAGCGACCGCAGGCTCTCGATATGGAAGATCCGCCGGAGGTCCTTCCCGGAGTACTCCCGATAGCCGGAGCCCGTACGACCCGAAGGCCGCACCAGGCCGAGCGACTCGTAATGCCTGAGCATGCGGGCACTGACCCCGGACCGTCGCGCCACCTCACCGATCAACACGTCTTATCATCCCTCCTGGCCGGACCCGCCGAGGGCCACGATGCGCTTGGCCTCCTCGATCGCGAACTCGAATCCGGTGTCCGGCTCACGCAGCAGCCGTTGTGTGGCCAGAGCGTGCGCGCACACGCGCGGGTCAGGGGCCGTCGTTGCAGCACGCAGAGCCGGCACAATCACTTCACCCAGCGCGACCAGCGCCCGGCTGAGACTCAGCTGCGTCTCCCGCTCACCGCGCCCGAGCTGCGTCGCCAACACTGT
This sequence comes from Streptomyces sp. NPDC058239, assembly GCF_042882185.1. Classification (NCBI taxonomy): domain Bacteria; kingdom Bacillati; phylum Actinomycetota; class Actinomycetes; order Kitasatosporales; family Streptomycetaceae; genus Streptomyces; species Streptomyces sp. NPDC058239. The sequence goes on along the minus strand of NZ_JBHVWS010000011.1, from coordinate 88,049 downwards.
GGCCAACGCGGACTCCTCGCCTTCCGGCACGAGCACGACCGCGGCCCGCCAGGCGCTCCGCGCCACCCCGTCGTCGGCGTCGGCCAGCAGCTCCCGTGTGATCGCCGGCCACGCCTGCCGGTCCCCGATCTTGGACAGCGTGTGCAGCGCCTGGCTCCGCCCCTGCGTACGCTCCGAGCAGACTTCGCGGAGCAGCTCGGGAAGCGTCATGGACGCCGGGTGGCGGGTGAGCGCCCAGGTCAGCATGTCGCGGACGAAAAACTCGGGCTCGATCGCGCATCGTTCGATGAGCTTGTCGACGAAGCGCGGGTCAGGCGTCGTGCCGGCCGCCAGAGCAGCCCGCAGTCGCACGGACGAACGGCCGTCCTCCAGCCCCTGGAGCGCTCGTATCGCATCCATGTCCTGTCTCGTGATCGTCATCGAGACCACCTCCTTGGCAAGCAGTGAAGGCCCTGTCACCGTGTCAAGGTCAAACGGGGCCCGCTGCTCGGTCACCAGTCACCTGCTGCGTCCCGAGCGTGCCCCTTGAGCACTGTGCATCGTGAAGTTGCTGGTCGTGGGGCTGCCTGCAGGCCAACCATGATGCTCCGCCGGGCGAACTACAGAGCTAAAGGGCCGACCGAAACGCTGAGTCTCAACCACCTCGGCCTCAGCCGTTCTCGGGATCCAGCCCACCACGACGCGGACTGTGCGCCCACACAAGCCCCGTGTGCCGCCGAACAGCACACTGGGCAGGTTCTTTCCCAACCAGCGTGGCTGGATCGCGTCCTACCGCAACTGACGGCCCGTCCGGACCCTGAAGAGCATGGGGGACACCGAGAACACCACACCCGTCCCGGACCGCCACGACGACGCACGGCACGCCGCACGCGAAGGCGCGACCGCCCCACCGCCACCCGCCGCACCAGACTGCCCCTTCTGCGATCTCTCCCAAGACCGCTACCCCACCCACTACGAAGGCCACTGGGTCCTCCTCGAACCGAGGATCGTCGTCCCCGCCCACACCGTGCCCCCGCGCCGACGCTGGATCATTACCTCGGACGGGGCCGCCATGAACCTGTGGGACGCCGAACCCCTCCCCGGCACCCAGTGCCGCATCGCGCACCGAATGGTCTGCCCCTGCCTCCCGCGCGAAGACCCCCCGCTGTGGGCCACCGCGCTCCGGCAGGAGAACGAACGCCGGGCGCAGCGCCTGTTCAACCTGCCCGACGACCGGGACCTCCCCGACACAGGCCGACCACGGCCTGACCGGCCCGGCACCGTGTCCACCGGCGGGGTTCGGTTCACCACCCGGTGATCAGCTCTTCACCCCGGTCGCCTTTACCCCGGATCAGCGCTCTGGCCCGGGGTACAGCCGTGTCCTCACGCGGACTTCGGGTGTGGTCCTGCATCCTGTGCCCATGGCCGACACCTTTGACCACGCCCCGCAGGTATGGAACGCCGCACAGCTCCGCGAAGCCATCCAAGACCTGCCCGATGACACACCCATCCACATCGGTGTCGCCGAAGACCCCGGCGACTTCGACGGATACCGCGACTTCGTGCTCGTGAACGCCGAACACGTTGAGAACTGGTGGCCGGCCACCTCCACCTCGCCCGAGCGCGCGGAGACCGAGAAGGCGCTGACCCTGTTTGCCGACTGGAAGGCCGATGAGTACGACGTCCTCGACTGAACCCGCCGCGGTCACTCCCCGGCCGGGGAGTCTTCCGGCTCGGTGCCGTCATCGCCGGGCCGCGGATTCCTGCGGTCCCACCCTTGGCGGGCCGGCAGCATCACCGCGGCGGCGAACGCAGGTGGAGGTCAGTACGCTCACTCCCATGGGACTGGACATCAGCGTGGTGATCGCCGACTGGTCATGGCTGGGCGAGGTTCCTCCCCAGGAGCGGCTGGCGCGGCTGAGGGACGCCTGGTATGCCGAGGAGACGGGACTGTGGTGCCGCGAAGAGTCCGCCGCAGAGGGCGAATGGGTGCGGCCAGGAGGACCCGACGGCGCGTTCTTCGACATCTACGAGTTCCGTGACACCTGCGGCTCGTTCAAGGCGCACTTCTGGGCGGGGCACCGCTGGGAACGGGTCCGCGACCATGCCGACCCGGAGGTTCGGACCGGGCTGGACACCTTGCTGTGCGGGCTGATCTGGGACGGGGCGGACGGTGAGGCACCGCACACGGACCCGGGCTTCTTCACCGACGACCCCGCCCTCTTCTACGGAGTGCTGCTCGCGCGGTCGCCTGACAGCGTGCGGGAGCTGGCCGCGACCTGGGAACAGGTACAGCCCCGGCTCGGCGGGTTGCACGGGGCCTTCACCGAACACGCAGCCGTACCCGGTGCGTGGGTCGGGCACTTCGACGAGTTCACCGACCTGCTGGAGGACTGGGGGTGTGTTTTGACCGAGGCCACCCGGCGGGGCTGGGGCGTCGTGGGGCTGAGCGAGTAACGCCGGCCGACCGGTCCCGCGCCGAGCGCCGCCCCCAGTGCGTTGCTGAGCCGTCAAGTTCTCGGGACGAGTCCTCCGAACACGGCGCGGTCGTGGAGCCGCAAGCTGCCGGCGCTGCTGACCAGCCTCGAACTCCGACAGCTTTGGCCGGAGCAGCCGTCACGCTGCCCCGGCCCCTGGCGGCGGGGGAGTGGCGCCCCCGCCGCGCCGAGAACGCAACTTCGAGAAAGGGCCCCGCGATGGGCGCGATCCGCCACGCCGAGACCGTCGGCCAGTCCGGCGGTCCAGGCTGAACAACGTTGTTGGTACTGAGGAATTGACGACGGCCGTGAGCCCTGTGGGCGGCCATCCGCTGGGCATCGCCTACGGTCGCCTCACCTCGAACTGGAAGCAGCCGTACTCCAGGGCCCGCACGTGCACCAGCTCCACCTCCGGATCGGCAAACGCCTCCCCGAAGACCCGGTCGAACCCGGCCTCGGCGTTGTCCGGGATCTCGAAGAAGAGGCCCCCGACGATGTGTCCCTCGGAGTTGTAGCGGCGGATGGTGCGCAGTGCCCCCGGTCGCGCGAAGGGGTAGCCCTGGGCTTCCCGTGGCTCTCCGCATTCGTCGGCGTGGATGAATACCGGCCCCGCTTCGTCGTAGGCTCCGGGGTCGGCCCCAGCTGCCGTCGCCCAGCGGCGCAGCGGTGCGTATGAGACGAGGGCGACCCGTTCGCCGGGCTCGATGGCCCGCAGGCAGCAGCGCAGCGGGCTGCCCACGCAATCGAGGGGAACGCCGTCCTCGCGCGCGGTGTACGGCCGCAGTGGCCGCCCGGCGTCATCGATGTCGCGGAGTTCCTTGAGTGCGGCGGGAGGGATGGGGAGAGGCGTGTACGCGGTCATGGGGCCAGTGTCAGCAGTTGACCCTCGGCGCGCTGGCGGGATTCAGACGCGAAGGTCTGCGGCATTGCGACGGTGCATTCGGCAGGTCACGAACGGAGCCGGAGCCGGATGGCTGCGACGGTGCCGTGGAAGACGTAGGCGCGCTTGAGTTCGTCATGAAGACGCAGCTGGTGCCCGGCGGATCGCAGGGAGCCTCTCCCAGACGCTTCCCCTGTTTCCGGTAGAAGTCGGGGGCCTGGAAGGTGATCGTGCAGAGCACGGCCGTGCGGCGGCCGCGGGCGCGAGCCTCGTGCCCTGCCTGGCGCAGGATCGCACCGCCCAGCCCGCCGCCCCGCAGCCCGGGCGGCGGGAGGAAGAGGTCGACGAAGAACAGGCCATGCGAGGTGTGCCACGTCAGTTCGCCGATCAACTGGTGCGACTCGGGATCACGGACCAGGACCGGCGAGCGGTCGCAGGCCCTCGACTCCCGTCCTCTCGATGTTGGACCGGTGCAGTGCATCGGAGATCAAGAGTTGGCGCCGTGTGTCATGCCGGGGACGTCCGACAGTGTCCGTTTTCACGCCCTGTGCCGGGCATCCGGCAGCCCGGGGATCTGTCCGTCCAGGACGGGTTGAGGCGTCGGCAGCTCGTTGAAGAACGACTCGGCTTCATCGCGACGGATACGCATGATCATGTCGATCAGTGCGCGTGTATCGGTCTCCCCGTGCTCGGGGGAACGCGGCTCTCCTGCTGCATCGTGGCGTGCGAGCTTCCACTTCAGGTACGCATGGCTGATCGCCAACTCCGTATTACGCAGCAGAATCCACGACTGGTCGAAGCGGTAGAAGGAGCGCAGAGCCGTAACCGCGGAGATGGTCACGCCCACAAGGGACAGGAGCAGTTCCTTGTGGGCGACTTGAGAGGTGGCGAGTAGCGGAAGCAGCGCGCCGATGACGATCACAGTGATGCCGCTGATCCGATAGCCTCGTCTGTGCCAGCGTGCGCGGGCGTCGTAGAAGTGCCGCAGCCGTTGGACATACAGCTCTACTGCGGCATCTAACTCGCCATCAGCAACATTCAGGAAATCGTGCAGGGCTGGGGCTCGGAACCTTCGCACAGGTGTCCGCACGGGGCCTCCCTCATATCGTAGGCCCCTGGTGGGCCGTCGGCAGATACCCATCGAAGTAGAAGTTTTCTGCCACGTGTGCCGCGCGCGCCTCAGTCTCTGCCGAGGTGACGGTCCAGGCAAGAAGCGGGATGCCTCGCCGCTGCCAAAACGTGGTGTAGGGGGACGGCAGCATCTCAAGCTCGTATGCGACGAAGTCCGGAGATGTCACTAGGTTGGTAACCATCGTGCGGCCGATCAGGGCGGCCGCCCAGCTTGCAGAGCGCAATGCCCCGGAGATCTGCCCGACAGGTCTGTCACTGATCAGATGACGTAGCCGGTACACGGCGAGCGGGTCGAAGGACTGCAGAGCGACAGGACCACGGTAGTCCTGAATGCCCGCGGCTACTGTTCTCTCCAGACGCGGGCTCAACTCTGAACCCCAGCGTCGCACGTCGACGACGACAGGGATACGGCCGTCGATGACCTCCAGGGCCTGTTCGAGGGTGGGCACCGGTTCGCCGGAGTCACCAAGGCGCAGCCGGCCCAAGTCCACGCGGCGAACCTCGGAGACACGCGACGCGCTGCCCGTCATCCGCTCCAGCGTGGCATCGTGCACAACAACAAGCGTGCCGTCATGGGTCAACTGGACATCGAGCTCAACCGGGATGCCCCGCTCGGCTGCGCGGCGGAAAGCCGGTAGGGAGTTCTCGGGAACGCCGAGCGCGGGGTCGAAGAGGCCACGGTGCGCGATCGGCGCGGAGAGAAGCCAGTCGAAGTCCCGCACGGGATCCCCCTACGGTAGGCACCACCACCTTCACAGATATCCCCTCAGGAAGCCCGGGGAACCCGACTCCGGGGAGCAGTACACGGTCGTCGACAGGAACGCCCGCTTCAGGTTGCCGGACCGGGCTGCCTCGGGGTGGAGACACGGCTGTGCCCGGGGCCGGAGTGCTTGAGTTCCAGTAGTCGTTGCAATACCCAGGTTCTGGGACGCAGTCGACTTCCAGATCCGCAAAGAACGCTTGGGGCAGGGGCCCAAGCAGCTGTATCGGGAACGACTCCACGACGAGATCCGTCCCGCGCCGTCCAGTACCACGGCCGCCACACCCAGCACGTCCAGCAGCCCAGCCGGCTCGGACGAGCCGACCTCCACCGCGGCACGGCCCTCCGGCAACGCATCAGTGGCGCCGATGAGCGCCTCTTCCCGAGAATGCACGGCCGTGCTCGACTCACCGTCGCCCTTTCACCGGGCGCTCATCGCCTTGCATCCTCTCTCCCCGCGCTGCCCATCACCGTGTGAGGCCCTGACGGGTCAGGGGACGGCGGGGCCCCTATCTCTTTGGTCAAGGGAAACGAGGCTGCGTTGGATCGGGGAGCCGGGCAGCATGGCGGTGTGGCTGATCTCCTGGGGGCCGGCGTGGGCTCGATTACCTCCTGTTCTCCATGGGACGACTTGAGCCGCGCCCCGGTGTCCTGCCCAAGCTCTTCCGCGACACCGCGCTGCCGTCCCTGACCGAACCTTCGGACCACTTGCCGCTGCGCGTCGACTTCTCACCGATCCCGTGACCGGCTGGCCCTGTCGGCGCAGACACTTGCAGGCTGCGCAACAGGCGGACACGTCACTCACAGTTACTCGACGCTACTGAGAATGGCTCAATGCGCGTGTCCTCTTGGACCGTCGTCCGGGATTCGTAGAAGGTGCCGATCGGTCTCGTCCTCGCCGTCGATCGCCCGCAGCGTGTGCGGCATCGCGCGGGCCGCGTCCGCGATGATGAACGCGTCCTTCGCGTCCGTTTTGGCTTCGCCCGGGTAGAGGTCGGCGATGCGCCGCATCGTCAGGCCGGGCAGGTAGGCGACCGGGCAGCCCGTGTCCCTCGCGATCGCCGGCGGTATGGCCCCGATCGTGGCCGGTTGGTCCACCACGACGAGTACGGTGCGGTGCTTGGCCTGGAGTTTCGCGAACAGTTCGCGGAGTTCGGGTTCGGTGTTGGGCAGGTGCTTGTCGAAGGCTTTCTTCCCGGCTGGGGTGACGGCGGTGGCGTGGTGTTCGCCCTTGCCGACGTCCAGGGTGAGGAAGACGTCGATGTCGCCGGTGTCGATCACGTGCAGGCCTCTCCGCTCACGCTTTCGTCCGGCCTTGGCACGGCACCGAGCTGCCACATCCACGTATAGCAGCCTCGGGGGCGGATCCGGCATGAGGGGAATCACCTCCGGCTGGTGCGGCAGCGCCTTCGGCGAAAACGGCCGAGACAGCATCCAGGCTGCGCTCGCTGAGCTCAGGCATACGTTGATGCCGTTCGGATCGTGACAACCGAGCCGTTCTCGATACCGGCGAGTTACCGACGCAGTACTCAGGTCTCGCGAGCCAGGCCGCCCGACCCCACGCTCCGATGCTGAGACCGCAGGCGACCAGTGGTCGCCCGGCGCCGCTTTCCGATGGTGCAGTGGTGGCTGCGCTTGCGCACTCCTGTCGCACTCAAAGACCTGGCCGGCGCCGTGACCGCCGCTACGGAGCCATGCCACCGGCCGCTCGTGGAAAAAGGACCACAGGCCTGTGCGCAATGCGAACGGCATGCGGCCGAGAGACAATAAACGTGTGGCTATAACACTGAATCCCCCAGGGGAGACACCACCTGCCGAGGGCTCCATCAGTGAAGCCCACCAGGAACGCGCGGACGGAGGCATTTGGGAACACCCCGCCCTATGGGCAAGTCTCGTTCTGCTGGGATCGGTCATCTTTGCCGCATTCTTCATCGCGCGGATCTTCGGCTACGGATGACCAATCTCAGCGATGGCCGGTGACCTGGGCGTCCGCCTGGACCTCCCCGAGGACGGGTCGGTCGTTCCAGGTCGGGCCGGCTTCGGCCCAAGGCGCGTGGCGGCTTGTTTCATCAGGAATACCGGACGAGAGTCCAACGCCTGTACCGTGCGCCGGAATCCTGCCGGTCCGAACGTACCCGGAGAGCCGGTCCCAGCAGCAGTTCACCGGCCGATACTGGAGGGGGCAGGTGTCCACGGGCGTGGCCGGGTCAGTCGGCGGCGGGCGTGGTGCCGAGGAAGCCGGCGAGGGCCTCCAGCAGGCGGTCGACGTCCTCGTCGTTGCTGTAGGGGGCCAGTCCGATGCGCAGTCCGCCTTCGTCGCCGAGTCCGAGCCTGCGGGATGCCTCCAGTGCGTAGAAGGACCCGGCCGGGGCGTCGACGCCCCGCTCCGCCAAGTACTGCGAGGCGGCGGCGGTGCTGCGGCCGGCCAGGGTCAGCAGCAGGGTGGGGGTGCGGTGCGTGGCCCGGGAATGCACGGTGATGCCCCCGAGGCCGGCCAGTCCCTGTTCGATACGGGCCCGCAGGGCGTCCTCATGGGCCTCGATCGCCACGAAGGCGGCGAGCAGCCGTTCCCGCCGGGTGCCGTCGGACCCAGGGGCCAGTGAGGCGAGAAAGTCCACTGCCGCGCCGGCCCCGGCCAGGAGTTCGTACGGCAGAGTGCCCAGTTCGAAGCGCTCGGGAACGGCATCGGTGGAGGGCAGCAACTTGTCCGGCCGCAGCGTCTCCAGCAGCTCGGGACGGCTCGCCAGCACGCCCAGATGCGGACCGAGGAATTTGTACGGCGAGCAGACCAGGAAGTCGGCGCCGAGGCCGGGCAGGTCGACGGCGGCGTGCGAGGCGTAGTGCACCGCGTCGACATGCAGCAGGGCCCCTGCCCGGTGCACCAGGTCGGCGAAGGCGGGAATGTCGGGGCGGGTACCGATGAGGTTGGACGCCGCGGTGACGGCGACCAGGCGGGTGCGCGCGGAGAGCACGGCGGCGATGTCATCGGTCGTCAGCTCACCCGTGGCCGGGTCGAACTCCGCCCATCGGACCGTGGCGCCCACGGCCTCGGCCGCCTGGATCCAGGGCCGGATGTTGGAGTCGTGGTCGAGGCGAGTGACGACCACCTCGTCGCCCGGGCCCCAGCTCTTCGCCACGGTGCGGGACAGGTCGTAGGCGAGCTGGGTGGAGCTGCGGCCGAACACGATGCCCCGCGGATCGGCGCCCAGCAGGTCGGCCAGCGCTCGGCGGGCGCGGATCACGACCGCCTCCGCGTTGCGCTCGCCCTCGGTGGCGAGCCCCCGGTTTGCGAGCGGGTTGGCCAGCGCGTCCGCGATGGCGTCGATCACCGGTTGCGGTGTCTGGGTGCCGCCGGGGGCGTCAAAGCGGGCGGAACCGGCCTTGAGGGCGGGGATCCGGGCACGGACGGCGTTGACGTCGAAGGTCATGCGTACTCCTGGAGGCGAGAGGACGACGTGAGCGCCACAGTACGGAGACCGGGAGCCCTGCCGAGCGCGGGGCTGCCGTATGCGGGCGCGACGGGCTCGCCGCCGCCGAAGGCCGCGCCGGATACAGGCACGGCGGGTCGGGTCGCCTGAGAGGAGCCGTGGCCGGGACAGGTGGTGTGAGCCCAGGCCGGTTCGGTCGGGCGAGGTGGTGTCGGGCCGGCGCATGTTAGACGGCGCGACGGTGGGCGCTTCCCGGTGTGCCGGCACAGCGCGGTGAAGCAGGAACCCACCGAGACGGTCGGACGACCGTGGTAGGAATCCCCGCCCTCCAGGGTGGGGGAGCGGAAGTCAAGCCGGTCCACCGTTGCCGCCAATCCGTGGGGCAGGATGGAGTCATGAGCGTCGTCAAGATCAACGTACTCACTGTCCCCGACGAACAGCGCGAGACCCTGGAGAAGCGCTTCGCCTCCCGCGCCCACGCGGTCGAGAACTCGGACGGCTTCGAGTGGTTCGAACTCCTCCGCCCTGTTGAAGGCACTGACAACTACCTGGTGTACACGCGGTGGCGCGACGAAAAGTCCTTCCAGGCGTGGATGGAGGGCCCAATGAAGGAGGCGCATCAGGGGGGCGGCGACCGACCGAAGCCTGCCGCGAGTGGGTCGACGCTGTGGTCCTTCGAGGTGGTGCAGCAGGCGGCGCCAAAGAGCAACTAGGAAATCGATGGTTCCGTCCCGCAGATTCTGCGGACCGGAGTACGGCCCCCGATCATGCTCGACCCCAGCTCAGGTCAGCTACTGGCCAAGCCCGCTCCACCGTCCTGCGCCTGATCGGACCGTGGGCCAGTCACCTGCACGCAGACGTGAGCTCCTGGTGACTGGCCAGGAAAGGGCGGAGAAGAGTGAGGAGGGCGTCGGGGCGGTGCAGGGGATGATGTGGCCGCAGTCAGTCTTCACCGAGCTGTCCGGTGGGCTTCCATTTGGGTCAGCGAGCGGCCGTACCGCATGCGGCAATGGCGGGAGCCGGGCAATGTGGTTGGCGGAGCCCGCCCGGGAGCCCTTCGCACGTCGACCGGGCGGGCCATGCCCTTGCGCTCCGGAAGCGGCTCTGCGTGGACGTTCGACGGCGGCATCGACACCATCGACCCACCGGGGGAGCCCGGGCAAGCGATGCACCACCGCCGCTGCCACACCGCACGCGCAGGCCGACCAGCCGTCAGCCGCGTCAACGACGCTTCAGGTCAACACGCTTTAGGCTGCCACCCGGCACCGGCCTCGACCCAGGAGCGCACATCATGTTCGACCCCGTCCAGAAGTACCCGTATCCTGACGCCTTCCGGCCGGGTGATGCACCTGCGCCGCACGCACTGCTTGCGCCGCTGATCGGATTTCTCGGCACCTGGGTCGGTCGGGGCCGCGGAGGCTACCCGACGCTCGACGAGGAATTCGTTTACGCCCAGGAGGTCACCTTCAGCCACGACGGGAGGCCCTTCCTGCGCTACGAGGCGCGCGCCTGGCTGCTCGACGCGGACGACACCCCGCTGCGGCCGTCGGCCCGGGAGAGCGGATGGTGGCGGCTGCAGCCCGATGGGCGCGTGGAGGCATTGATCACACAGCCCACCGGCATCGCGGAGATCTCGGTGGGCCGTGCAGGCGACGGCGCAGTCGACCTCACCACCCATCAGGTGGCTCTCGCTCCCACCGCCAAGGAAGTCAACGCCACTCGTCGCCGATACACCCTGACGGACGAGGACACGCTCACCTTCGTCCACGACCTCGCGGCGGTTGGGCAGCCGCTGCAACACCACCTTTCGGCACGGCTTCGACGCGGCGGCAGAAGCTAGGCCGCGCCGTTGCCACGTGTGCCCGTACGGTGCCGACTTCCGTGCCGGCGGCATGACTTGGGCCCTGGCATGCGCGAAGGCCGGCTCGTGGGGTGCGAAACGGTGCCATGGTCAGTGGGCCCGGCTACGACGTCCTGTCCCGTTGGATTCCTGCTGCAACCGCTGTCCCGGGTCTCGGTGGCGTCGGCAGCCTCCGGAGCACCTGCCGCGAAGTCCAGGCCGTCGGCGCCGGACAGGCGCGTCCGGCAGGGTTTCGATGACCGGGCCGCCATCACCAGGGCTCTTCTGCGGGCGGGGCGGGGACCGTCTCCCAACGCCGCTTTTGCGTCCGTCAGTTCGAGCGGTGGGTGCCTTTCGGGCCGCAGCACTGTGGACGGGAGGGCCGGCTGGTTCGGGGAGTCCGGTCGCCGGTGCTGCCCTTGTCCAGGACCCGGTTGTGGTCGATGCCCTTGCCGTACAGCAACTGCCGGTGTGTGAACCGGATGTCCCGGCCGACGGTCTTGGGCCGGCGGAGGTCGAAGGGCTTCCATGTTCGGCTCCAGCAGGGGGAATTGGATACTTCTGCGGGACCTATGAACCGGCCTTGCGCTTGTTCCACACGTCGAAGCCGACCGCCGCGAGCAGGACCAGGCCCTTGATGACCTGCTGCCAGTCCGTGCCGACGCCGACGAGGTTCATGCCGTTGTTGAGCACACCGAGGACCAGTCCGCCGATGATCGCGCCGAGGACGGTGCCGACGCCGCCGCTCATGGAGGCACCGCCGATGAACGAAGCGGCGATCGCCTCGAGCTCGAAGTTGATGCCCGCCTTGGGGGAGGCGGCATTGAAGCGGGCCGCGAAGACCAGCCCGGCGAGGGCTGCCATCATGCCCATGTTCAGGAAGACCAGGAAGGTGACCTTCTTGTCCTTCACGCCGGACAGTCTGGCCGCGGGCAGATTGCCGCCGATCGCGTAGACATGACGACCGATCACCGCGTTGCGCATCACATAGCCGAAGCCGACGACCAGGACGGCCAGCATCAGCAGCACCACGGGGGCGCCCTTGTAGCTGGCGAGCAGCAAGGTGGCCGTCAGCAGAGCGGCGACCAGGGCGACCTGCTTGAGCGCGAACATCTTCGCGGGCAGCACATCCAGCGCGAACTCCTGCTGGCGCCCCCGGGCACGCATCTCCTGGATGACGACGAACGCGATCAGGACGAGGCCGAGCAGCAGCGTGAGGTTGTGGTAGTTGGTGTCCGGTCCGACCTCCGGGAGGAAGCCGTTCGCGATGGTCTGCATGCCCTTGGGGAAGGGGCCGAGCGTCTGCCCCTTCAGGGCGATCTCGGTGACGCCCCGGAAGAGCAGCATCCCAGCCAACGTAACGATGAAGGAGGGCATGCCCACGTACGCGATGAAGAAGCCCTGCAGCGCGCCCGCGGCAGCGCCGAGGGCCAGGCACAGCACGACCGCGACCGGCCAGGACACATGGTGCTGCACCATCAGCACGGCTGCGACCGCGCCGACGCAGGCGGTGAGTGAGCCGACCGACAGGTCGATATGGCCCGCGATGATGACGAGCATCATGCCGATCGCGAGGATCAGGATGTAGCTGTTCTGCAGCACCAGATTGGAGACATTGCGTGGCAGCAGCAGGTCGCCGCCCGTCCACACGGTGAACAGGGCCACGATCAGGCCGAGCGCGATCAGCATGCCGTACTGCCGCATATTGCGGCGCAGGCCTTCGAGGACCAGCCCCAGCAGGCCGCCTCCGGTCTTGCCGCCTCCGGCGCCGTCACCGGACGGGAGCGGGGCGCCCGCCGGAGTCCTGGCCGTCAGATCCGTACTCATCCTGCTACCTCTTGTCCTTTGTCATGTGACGCATCAGCACTTCCTGAGTGGCCTGCGCCCGCGGGACCTCACCGGTCAGCCGGCCTGCGGACATCGTGTAGATGCGGTCGCACATACCGAGCAGTTCGGGGAGTTCCGAGGAAATGAAGACGACGGCCTTGCCCTGGGCGGCGAGCTTGTCGATTACCGTGTAGATCTCGTACTTGGCGCCCACGTCGATGCCGCGGGTCGGCTCGTCCAGGATCAGGACGTCGGGACCCGCGAAGATCCATTTGCTGAGGACGACCTTCTGCTGATTGCCGCCCGACAGCTTGCCGACCGGCTCGGCCACCGTCGGCGCCTTGATGTTCATGCTTTCGCGGTAGCCCTCGGCGACCCGCCGCTCCGCGTGCTCGTCGACGATGCCGTGCCCTGCGACCTTGCCGAGGGCGCTGAGCGAGATATTGCGGCCGATCGTGTCGATGAGGTTCAGCCCGTAGTGCTTGCGATCCTCGGTGACGTAGGCGATCCCGTGCTGCACCGCCTCGGGGACGGTCCTGGTACGGATCTCCGCGCCGTCCTTGAGGACGGTACCGCCCGCATAACGCCCGTATGTGCGCCCGAAGACGCTCATCGCGAGCTCGGTGCGGCCCGCACCCATGAGCCCGGCAATGCCCACGATCTCGCCGCGGCGCACATGCAGCGAGACGCCGTCCGACGACCTTGCGGTGCTGGTCGATCGGGTGGTGCACCGTCCAGCCGCGGATCTCCAGGGCCGGTGCCTTGCCGTGCTCCGGCTGGTGCGGGGTGCGTTCGGGGAAGCGGTGGTCGAGGTCGCGGCCGACCATGCCGCTGATGATCCGCTCCTCGGTGGTCTCCGGCGACTTCACGTCCAGGGTCTCGATGGACCGTCCGTCGCGGATGATGGTCACGGAGTCGGCGACCCGAGCGATCTCGTTCAGCTTGTGCGAGATGATGATCGAGGTGATGCCGTGGCCCTTCAACTCCAGGATGAGATCCAGGAGTTTCCCGCTGTCCTCGTCGTTCAGCGCCGCCGTCGGCTCGTCGAGGATCAGCAGCTTCACCTCCTTGGACAGCGCCTTCGCGATCTCCACGAGCTGCTGCTTGCCCACGCCGATGTCGGTGACCCGGGTCTGCGGATGCTCGTCGAGGCCGACCCGGCGCAGCAGCTCCGAGGCGTGCCGCAGTGTCTCGCGCCAGCTGATCACGCCGCGCACGGCGTGCTCATTGCCGAGGAAGATGTTCTCCGCGAGGGAGAGATAGGGCACCAGGGCGAGTTCCTGGTGGATGATCACGATGCCGCGCCGCTCGCTCGCCCGGATGTCCTTGAACCGGCACAGCTCGCCATGGAACAGGATGTCCCCTTCGTAACTGCCGTGTGGATGGACGCCGGAGAGGACCTTCATCAGGGTCGACTTGCCGGCGCCGTTCTCCCCGCAGATGGCGTGGACCTCGCCCGGGCGGACGGTCAGGCTGACGTCCGAGAGCGCCCTGACTCCGGGGAAGGTCTTGACGATCGAGCGCATTTCCAGGACGGGTCGCGCCATGGTCGTGCCTTTCTCTGTCGCTGATGGGGCTCCCCGGCGCGGGCGCAGAGGCCCGGAGCCGGGGAAGGTGGACCGCGCCGGCTACTTGAGATCGCTCTCCTTGTAGTAACCGGTGTCGATCAGCTCCTTCTTGTAGTTGTCCTTGTCGACGCTGACCGGGTTGAGCAGATAGGCAGGGACGACCTTCGCGCCGTTGTCGTACGACTTCGTGTCGTTGGTCTCCGGCTTCTCGCCCTTGAGCGCGGCGTCGACCATGTCGGTGGCGACCTCGGCGAGCCGGCGCAGGTCCTTGTAGACGGTCTGCCGCTGCTCGCCCGCGGTGATCGACTTCACCGAGGCGACCTCGGCGTCCTGCCCGGTGACGACCGGCCACGGCTTGGAGTTGGTCCCGTAGCTGTCGCCGCGGAGCGCGGAAAGGATGCCGATGGAGATGCCGTCGTAGGGCGAGAGCACCGCGTCCACGCGTTTGGATCCGCCGTACGAGGAAGTCAGAAGGTCGTCCATGCGCCGCTGGGCGGTGCCGCCGTCCCAGCGGAGGGTGGTGACCTGGTTGAGCTCGGTCTGGTGGGACTGGATGACGAGCTGCTTCTTGTCGATGTACGGCTGAAGGACCTTCATCGCGCCGTTGAAGAAGTAGCGGGTGTTGTTGTCGTCGTTGGAGCCGGCGAACAGCTCGATGTTGAACGGGCCCTTCTCGCGCTTGTCCAGGCCGAGTTGCTCGATGATGTACGTGCCCTGCAGTCTGCCGACCTTCTCGTTGTCGAAGGATGCGTAGTAGTCGACGTGCTCCGAGTTGAGGATCAGGCGGTCGTAGGAGATCACCGGGATCTCGGCGTCGGCGGCCTGCTGCAGGACGTTGTCCAGGGACTTGTTGTCGATGGCCGCGATGACCAGCGCGTCCACACCCTGTGTGATCATGTTCTCGATCTGCGAGACCTGCTGGTCCGGGTCGTCCTCGCCGAAGGCGAGCTTCGTCCTGTAGCCCTTGGCCTTGAGGTCCTTGACGACATTGTTGCCGTCGGAGATCCAGCGCTCGGACGACTTGGTCGGCATCGCGATGCCGATCGTGGCGTCCGTGGTGTCCTTCTTCTCCTCGCTGCCGCCCGAGCTGTCCTGGCCGCAGGCGGTGAGGGAGAGGCTGAGGGCGAAGCAGGCTGCGGCGGTTGCCGCGGTGCGTATACGCATGATCAGGAGTCCTTCTCGGTGTCGTCGCCTGGAACGTTGTCAGCGTGGTGAGCGGGGTCGGTCGTGAAGCGGTTCAGCGTGCCGGGCAGGCGGGAGCCGAGTGGCGACATGCCGCCGTCCGCTCCGTGCCGGGCCAGCAGATCGAGGGCGAGGCGGCCACGGCGGACGCGCTCGCGGGCGGTGTCGAGAGTGAGATCTCGCAGATGAGCCCCGTAGGGGTAGATCCCGGACGTCTTCGACAGGCCGAACTTCAGATACAGGGGTGCGCCGCGCCGGATCAGCTCGGCGATCTCATACATCCGCACATAGCCGCCGAGGTCGTCCGGTGCTTCGACGTACATGTCCATGGGCGCGGCGGAAACCCGGCGGATCTCGGTGAGATGGGCGGGCGTGAGGTCGGAGGGGACGTTGAGCGAGTCGGCGCCGAGTTGCTCGTACACGGCGTACGAGGCCGGGTTCACGGGGCCGATCAGTGCGGAGACCTTGAGTGTGGTGTCGGCCGGGACGACGCCCGCCAGGCGTGCCCGGTGGAGCGCCCAGAGCACGCCCTCATCCGCAACGAGCAGGCACTTGACGCCCAACTGTGTTGCGCGTACGGCGTCTTCGACGCATCCGGCGAGCGCGTCGTGGCCGCGGGCGCGCAGCCCGGCGCCGTGCGAGTCGGTGCGCACGGATGCGCCGGTGTCCCAGGTGCCGCGGGGGCCGGTGAAGAGGCACAGCTCGATGTCGCGCTCGCCGGCCGCCTCGACCATCTCGGTGATCTCGGAGTCGGACAGCATCCAGACGCCGCTGCCCTGGCTGACCCGGTGGATCGGGACATCCAGGCGTGAGCTCTCCTTGAGGACGACGGACAGCGCCTCGGGGCCCTCCACCGAGGGGATCTCGGTGCGCCAGATGCCGCCGTCGGGGAAGGAATGCGCGGAGGCGCCGGCCGGGTCCAGGACGGGAAGGGCGTGGCCGATGCGGGCCAGTGCGTCGGCGCCGGGGCGGCGGGGTGAGGACGGGGCGATCACGGGACTCCCATGTTCGATATTTCGGACGACGTTCGAGTTGATGGGTGTACGGCGGTACGCGGCCTGTCGGGCGGTTGCGTACCGCCGTACGGTCAGGGGGCCGTCCGGCGGGGCGGATTCGGCGAATTCGACGGCGGATGTGCGGCGGAGGAGGACCGTTCGGGTGGCCGGAAGTCGTCCGGCCACCCGGGCTCAGGGGCGGAGCAGCACCTTCCCGGTCCTCGGATCACCACCGCCGACCAGCGCAATGGCCTCGTCGAACCGCTCCAGCGGGAATTCGTGGGTGATCAGTGGCGCGGGATCGAGCAGTCCGAGGCTGAAGGCCCGCACCGCGTCCGACCAGGCGGACGAGGAGGCGCCGAAGACGCTGCGGATCTCCAGTTGGCTCAGCGAGAGGTGCACCGGGTCGATGCCGGTGGCTCCTGGTGTGAACATCCCGGTGAGCACCACTCGGCCGCCCCTGCGCGCGAGGAGGCAGGACGAAGCGGCCGTGGTCGGCGCCCCCGCGGTCTCGACGACCAGGTCGAAGCGGCCCTGCTCCATGGCCTCGGCACCATCCGGCGACAGGCTCTCGCTCGCTCCGAACCGCCGTGCCTGCTCGCCGCGTTCGGCCCGCGGGTCGATCACGGTCAGCTCGGCGGGCGAGCCGGCGGCGAGCAACTGGACCGCGAGCAGCCCGAGGGTGCCCGCACCGATCACGGCGATCCGCTCGCCGGGGGTCGGGCGCCCGGCCCGCACCGCCGCGGCGACCACGGCGGCCGGTTCGAGGAGGGCCGCGGCACGCACGTCGGCGTCGTCGTCGAGCGGGTGCAGCAGGCGTGCGGGCACGGTCAGCCAGTCGGCGAACGCGCCAGGCTCGGTGAATCCGGTCTCGGCGTACCCGCCGGTGCACAGGCTCGTCTCTCCGCACCGGCATCGCTCGCAGATCCCGCAGGTCCTAAACCCCTCGGCCACGGTCTTGCGGCCGACCAGCGCGGGGGCGACTCCCTCACCGACCGCCTCGACGGTCCCCGACCACTCGTGCCCGGGGATCACGGGATAGCTGACATAGGAGGCGTTGCGATGCCCGTCGTAGACCTCGCGGTCGCTCAGGCAGATACCCGCGGCGGCCACCCGCACCAGTACCTCGCCGGGCCCCGGAACCGGCAACTCGCCCAGCACCAGATGGTGTTCGCCGGGGCGCTCGACGACCAGGGAACGGTTGCCCCCGCCAGGGGAGCGGTCGGGCCCACGGCGGTCCCCGTCGGGAAGGCGGTTCGTTTCGCTCGGGGTGCGGCTCACTTGGGCGCCCTCTGCTCCCAGCCCTCGGCCCACAGGTCGAAGCGGGCCTTCTGCTGCGGGAACTCGGCTGCCGCGTCCACATCCAGCTCGACACCGAGCCCAGGAGCGTGCGACACCTCGAAGCATCCCGTCTCCGGGTTGACCTGGGGCGCGCCCTTGACCACCTTCTTGATCTCCGCGTCCGCGAAGTCGTTGAAGTGCTCCAGGATCTTGAAGTTCGGTGTGCAGGCGGCCAGTTGGAGCGATGCGGCGGTGAGCACCGAGCCACCGACGTTGTGCGGCGCGACCAGAACGTAATGCGTCTCGGCGGTCGCCGCCAGCTTGCGGGCTTCCAGGATGCCGCCGATGTGGCCGACGTCCGGCTGGATGATGTCGGCGGCCTGCGACTCGAAGAGCTCCCGGAATTCGATCCGGTCATGGATCCGCTCACCGGTCGCCACCGGGATGTCCACCTTCGCGGCGACCTTCCCCAAGGCCCTGAGGTTCTCCGGCGGCACCGGCTCCTCCAGCCAGGCGGGCTTGAACGGCGCAAGCTCGCGGGCGAGCCGCACCGCCGTCGAGGGGCTGAACCGCCCGTGCATCTCCAGCATCAGCTCGGCGTCGGGGCCGATCGCGTCGCGTACCGCCTCGATCAGCGAGACGGCATACCGGGTCTCCTCCGTACCGAGCTCGAAGTGCCCGGTCCCGAACGGGTCGATTTTCAAAGCACGGTAGCCGCGCGCCAGGACCTCCTGGGCCGCCTTGTGGTACGCCTCCGGGGTGCGCTCGGTCGTGTACCAGCCGTTGGCGTACGCCTTGACCTCGTCGGTCACCAGGCCGCCGAGCAGCTGCCACACCGGCACGCCGAGGGCCTTGCCCTTGATGTCCCAGCACGCCATCTCGACGACCGCGATGCCGGACATGACGATCTCGCCGGCCCGCCCGTAGTCGCCGTACTTCATGCGGCGCACGAGATCTTCCACGGCGAACGGGTCGGAACCGGCTATGTGGTTCGCCTCCGCCTCGCGGAGATAGCCGACCAATGCGTCGGTACGGCCGAGCATGCGGGTCTCACCGACTCCGGTGAGGCCCTCGTCGGTGTGGACGAGAACGTAGGTGAGATTGCGCCAGGGGGTCCCGACGACATGAGTGCTGATTCCCGTGATGCGCACGGCAGTTGCCCCTAGAGTCCGGGTCTGGTTGTTCGATATTTCGTCACACGTTCGAAATGTTGGCGTGACGGTATTCAGGCCGTCTGGGGAGTGTCAATGGGGTGCGCGGCAGTCGTCTTCTCAGGACCATTGCCCGGCGAACGGTGCCGTGACTAGCCTGTGCACGTCATACCGGTCGTTGACCGGAGTTTCGAACAGCAGGGGTGGGTGAGGGCCATGGGACGTCTTGTCCCGGCGGTGAACAGGGCACTGGACGTACTCGAACTGTTTCTGGAAGGCGACGGAACCCTCTCCGCACCGGACATCACCCGCAAGCTCCAACTGCCCCGCACCACGGTGCACGAGCTGGTCGCGACGCTGGCGGCCCGCTCCTATCTGGTGGCAGTCCCCGAGCAGCCGGGCCGCTACCGCCTCGGCGTGCGCAACTACCAGCTGGGCAGCTGGTACGCGGAACAGCTCGACCTCGCCGCAGAGGGCCGGCGGGTGGCCCGTGAGGTCGCCGAGACCTGTGACGAGACGGTCCACGTCGCGATCCTCGAAGACCTGGACGTCATCTACATCGCCAAGGTCGACTCGACCCACGCGGTCCGCATGGTCTCGGCGGCAGGACGCAGGCTCCCGGCGCACTGCACGTCGGTCGGCAAGATGCTCCTCGCCGCACTCCCGGCCGACGAGCTGGACCTCCGGATCGAGGAGGAGGGAGATCTCGCCGCGATGACCCACAACAGCATCACCGACCCCGACGAACTGCGCGCCGCCCTCGCCGGGATTCGTGAGCGCGGCATCGCCACCGAACACCGCGAGTCCAATCCGGATGTGAGCTGCGTGGCCGCGCCCGTGCGCGACCGCTCGGGCCGCGTCGTCGCCGCGCTGTCCATCTCGGTCCCCATGATCCGCTGGTCGAAGGAGCGCGAGGCCGAACTCGCCGAGCTGGCCGCCAAGGGCGCGTGCGACCTCTCCGTGAGCCTCGGCCACCGCGGCTCCCGGTGACGGCGGTCGAGGTCGCGGTAAGGGAGTCGGCCGCGCTGGGTGAGGGCCCCACCTGGGACCCGGTGACCGGGCGGCTGATCTGGGTGGACATCCTGGGATCCCGTATCCACACGTACGAGCCGGGCAGCGGCCGCCGTACGGTGCAGGCCACCGAGCAGCACGTCGGCGCGGCCAAGCCGCGCGAGGCCGGTGGCCTGGTGGTCAACCTCCGCGACGGCGTCGCTCTGTACGACGCGGACGGCGCGTTCTCCTGGCTCGTGCGCGACCCCGTACCCGGCCGCCGCGGCAATGACGCGACCGTCGCGCCCGACGGGTCTCTGTGGGCCGGCACCATGCGCTACGACGAGCGGACCGGCGGCGGCAATCTCTCCCGCATCGCCCCCGACGGCACCGCCACCGAGCTCTTCCCCACCGTGTCCGTCAGCAACGGCACCGGCTGGAGCCCGGACGGAGGCCTCGTCTACTACATCGACAGCCCCACCCGCCGCATCGACGTGTGCCGGATGGACGGCCGACTTCCCGTCGACCGGCGCCCCTTCGCCACCGTCGACGAGACGGCCGGGTTCCCGGACGGCCTGACCGTCGACGCCGACGGCTGCGTGTGGGTCGCTCTGTGGGACGGCGCCCAGCTGCGCCGTTACACCCCGGACGGAGAACTCGACCGCACCCTCGATCTCCCGGTCCGCCGCCCCACCGCCTGCGCCTTCGGCGGCCCGGGCCTGCGCGACCTTTACATCAGCACGGCCCGCACCGGCCTGTCCCGGCCACACCCGCTCTCGGGCTCGCTCCTGGTGGTGCCAAACGCGGGGGAGGGGCTGCCCGGCGTCGCCTTCGGGTCGGCCTGACCGGCGGCGCCGGCCTGCTGGACGGCTGGAGGGACGCGCACCTGCCCGACACTGCGCCGCAGCCGGCGGCCGGGCGATGTCATCGACGTGTCGATGCCCTTCGGCGACCTGGAGTAGCCGACCGGTGGGTGCGGGCCTCGAACGTCCGGCGGATCCGGCCGGGGGCGAGGCGATTTTCCCCCCCGGGGTGCCGCGGGTCGCGGGCGACGGGCCGGGTGTCAGCCCGATCCGGGTGCGGGCGGGCCTTCTCCCAGGGCCGGGGAGGGCTGTCTGGGGGAGGAGTTGATGGCGCCTGTCTGGTCCTGACCGGCCCGTGGGGGAGGGCCGACCGGCGCGGAAGGGGTGCTGGTTCGGTGTGTCGGGTCAGAGCGCCGGCACGTAGTACGGGGAGACGTTCATCCATCCGTTGGCTGCCGCGCCGTTGCGCGTGCCGCTGGTGGTCTTGGCCAGGGTGTACCAGGAGTCGACGTAGTCCGGGTCGTCGGTCCACCAGGAGGTGGGGACTGCGTCCAGGAGTGCGTCGGCGAGGGGGATGTACGCGCCCTGGTCGGTGATCGTCAGCAGGACCGAGACGATGGCCTTGGCGAGCGCCTGGTAGTTGGTGTCGCCGTCGTCCTCCATCATGACCGCGTCGGCCATGCTGTACTTGTAGTTCGACCAGTTCACGAGGACCTGGTTCGGGTAGTACGTGGTGGCGGCCTTGTTCAGGTACGGCATCTCGACGGTATCGACGCGCGGCTTGCCGTCCTTGCCGAAGCCGGTGACGAGGGCGAAGATCTCGGCATCACCCTTGATTCCCGGCTCCTTGACGTCGGAGATCCGCACCGAGTTGATCAGGGTGGTGTCGATGCCCGTCGCGGCCAGGGGCGCTACGGCTCTCACTTCGGCGGCAGGGACCGGGACATCGAGCCCTTCCGTCTCCAGGGCCTCGTTGACAACCTTCAGCCCTTCGGTGACCGCCTTGGTGCCGTCGATGTCGACGAGGTAGACAGGCCGGTCGGGGAGGGTGTCGACGGCCAGCTCGTGGGCGGTGCCCCGGCTGTCGTATGCGGTGAACGTGACGGCGTCGTCGGACGGGGCCGCGGCAACCAGCGGAGCCGTACCCGCGATGAGCCGGGTCTTCATCGAGGCGTCCGCCAGACCCAGGCGCAGCAGCGAACCGACGTCGCTGCCCAGGCCCTTGGCGGCGGCGACGCCCTGGTCGGCGGTGGCCACCTTCGCGGCGAGGCTCTTGCCGGCGGCCGTGGTGGAGCCGCTGGTGAGCGCCCGCAGGTCCACCGAGTCCGCGGCCACCGCGGCCGTGCGGACCTGTCTCTTCCAGGCCGGATCGGCCAGGGATCTGGCGAGGGCGAGAGCGGCTGCGTCCTCTATCCCGGAGACCGAGGACGCCGGGGTGGTGGCGGTCTCGGCCGTCTCGGTCTGTGCTGCCAGCGCGGTGCCCTGAAGGGGGATCAGAGCGGTTGCGGCCAGAACAACCCCGGTCAGGGCTGTACGCAGCGGAGTGGATGCACTCAAGACGATCTCCTGCTGAATCAGTGCTGCATTACGGTGACGGTCGGGTCCTATCTATGCGGGTAGACCCGTCTGGATAAATGTGCATGACAAGGCATCGTCAAACCATCCCCGCACAAAATCTCTCCGGCTCAATCGCCCGGCCGGGCAGCCCGGCGAACTGTCCACACCCTCACTGCCGCCGCCGAACCCGTCGCCCCGCCTCACCGCACCCGCTGCCCCGTCGAACAGACCGCTCCGCCCGTCACCTCGACCCGGAGCAGGACTGTACGTACCGCAGGTCACCGCGGCCGCGACCGCCCCGGGGCCGCGGCGGTCGCGGCCCCGGTAGCCCTGTACCGGCGTCGGCGGCGCGTGTCCCAGGTGTATTGAATGTGCTGGTCACAGCCACTCGTTGATGGGTGCTACGAGGACAGCCGCTTCGTAGCGGACGGCGAGCTCGTCGTACCTCGTGGCCACGGCACGGTGGCAGTGCTCGCGCCGTCCGAGGAACCGTTGCAGTGGGCGCCATCGCTTGTGCTCGGTGTTGGCGCGCTCGACGCAGATCCGCGCCGAGGACTGACGGCGTCGCATCTCGCGCCAGGCGTACTGCTCGCCGAGTGGGGCATCTTCCGACCACGGCTGCTGCGGTGTTGCTGTACGCCTTGTCGGCCGAGAGGCTGTCGGGCTTCTTGCGCGGCCTGCCCGGCCCGAGCCGCGGTATGCGAATCTTCTCCAGCACCGTCTGGGACTGGCTGCAGTCCGCCCGCTGCCCGCCGGTGACAACCGGGGACAGCGGCCGTCCGCGCCCAGGTGGAGCTCGCTGGTGAGCCCACCGCGCGAGCGGCCCGGTCCCTCACCTCCCGCACCACCTCCACCAGGCGGGCGAGCAGGCTCTGCCACGGTGTTCGCCATGGCGTTCTGCTGTTTCGGCCCCCCCTTGCCGCAGGGGTGGCGGGTCGGTGCGGGCGCCTGCTGCGGGACGATGAGGACGCACGATGGTGGTGGAGCCGGCAGGGACGCCTCAGTCGATTTTGCCGGCCGCGTCCGCTGCGGCCTGGATCCGGGCAGCCCTCTCAGCGGGGCGGCAGATGGAAAGCGCGGTGCATTTCCCGCAGACGGTCGGCCAGAGCCGGGACAGGGCCTTGGATCACGAGGCCGGGTGCCACGTCCTGTACTGCCAAGGAACGCACGGGTGATGACAGCACGCCCAGCTCGGTCAGCCACTGCGTCAACTGGGCCGCGGAGTGGGCATAGACGATGCGGCCGAGGCCGACCCAGCCGTGTGCGGCCGAGCACATGGGGCAGTGCTCGCCGGAGGTGAAGACGGTGGCCGTGGCTCGCTGGGCCGCCGTGAGGTGTACGGCGGCCCAGCGGGCCAGTTCGAACTCCGGATGCCGCGTGTTGTCGCCGAGACTGTGCACGCGGTTGCGGTCTTCGGCGAGGACCTCGCCATCGGCACTCACCAGGACGGAGCCGAACGGCTGGTCCCCGGCCCGCAGTGCCTCGGCCGCCAGCTGGACGGCCCGCTCCAGGTGCTGGTGCTCCACGCCGGTCAGTTCGGCAGATGACAAGACTCGCTCCTTACGTGTACGGGATCACCCTCGCCGTCAGGGGAGATCCCACGGCACTCACCGTGCCAGGCCGTGGACTGAGGCGTCCAAGAGATGTCAGCCATCGCAGCCATCGGCGGCGTCTATCGCCGCGCGGCGCCGGCAGTTCGGCAGCGGCCGCTCGGCGGTGGCGTTCGAGCGTTCCTGCACACGGGCTGCGGTACGGGCTGAGCAGTGCCTCATCACAAATCTGTATACCAAAAGATCCGCGGCGAGTGGTGCTGAGCTGCTGTGTGTCGAGTATTTGCAGGCGAAAAATATGCGAGGTCTTGTTCCGTGACAAGATTCGGTATACCAATTAGCCCTCGTTGGACATCGAGCGTCGAGGAGCCCGCCATGTGTGTCGATTCTGCCCCGCCCCCGCCCGGTCGTCTCACCCGGCGCGGCGTCCTCGCCGGGGCCGCCGCTCTGGCGGGCACCGCCGCGGCCCTGTCGGCAGCGCCGTCCGCGACGGCGCACGGGCGCGCTCCGGGGAGGACGGCAGTGCCCACGGGTGACCTGGTCGTCGAGGGCGGCACACTGCTCGATCCGGCGACCGGTGAGGTCATAGAGGACGCGGTCGTTGTGATACGTGACGGCCGGGTACGCGCGGCCGGGGCGCGGGCACGGGTCGAGGTCCCCGACGACATGCCCCGCCTCGACGCGCACGGCCGCTGGGTGCTGCCGGGCCTCGTGGACGCGCACATCCACCTCAACACCGCCGCCGAGGCACGTGAAGCGGTCCGCAAGGGTGCCACCAGCGCTCGCAGCGGTTCCACGAACTTCTACCAGGACCTTGCCGTGAGGGAGTTGGCCCGCCAGGCCCCGGACCTGGCTCCTCGGCTGCGGGCCGCGGGCGTGTTCGTCACGCCCGACCTGGGCGACACCCTCCTGGCCGATCCTGACCTGACGCCGCTGGCGCGCCTGAAGGACGGGGTGCGTTCCGCCGAGGCACTGCGCCGCGTCGTCGGGGTCAATCTCGCCCGCGGCGCCGACGTGATCAAGACACGGGTCAACGAGCGCGCCGGCCTGCCTGAGCAGGACCCACTGGCGCAGGTCTACTCGTACGAGCAACTCTCCGAGGTCGTGCGGGCGGCGCGGCGCGGCGGCAAGGGCGTGCTGTGCCACAGCTACAGCGAGCGTGGCTGCGACGACGCGGTCCGGGCAGGCATCCGCTCCCTGGAACACGGGGTGTTCGTGAGCGAGCGGACGTTGCACGACATGCGGCGCAGAGGTACCTGCTTCACACCGACACTGACCGCCATTGCCGGGCTCGCGGATTCACCGAACCCCGTACTCGCCGAACGCGGACGTACCTACCTGCCCGTTCTGAAGGAGGCGGTGAGGACGGCGCACCTGCTGGGCGTCCCGCTGGCGGCGGGCACCGACTCCTCCGGCGGTGAGATCGAACCCATCGGACGCGAGGTGGAGTTGATGCGTGCGGCAGGCCTTTCGGCGCTTGACGCGATCCGCACCGCCACGACCGGAGCAGCCCGGCTCCTCGGCCTCCAGGAGGTGGCGGGCCGTCTCGCGCGCGGCTTCTCAGGAGATCTGATCCTGGTGGACGGCGACCCGCTCGCCGACGTGTCCGTGCTCAAGACACCCCTGCGTGTGGTGCGCGCGGGCAGGGCGCTCTAGTCGTGCCGGTTCTTCGTTTGCGGATCTGAAGCCCTTGTACTCCTGCCGAACGGTCGTCGCTCATGGCCTGTCGCGGCACCTGTCCACGTCTTTCTGCTCAGTCGAAGGAGTCCCCATGACGCCCCCTCCCTCTCCGCTGTCCCGGCGTGGTGTCCTCGCCGGCGCCGCCACTCTGGCGGGCACAGGTGTCGCACTGTCCGCTGCCACACCCTCGGCCCGGGCCGACTCCCGGAGCCGGCCCGGCAACGCGGTCATCTTCCGTGATGTGCGCCCCTTCGGCGCGACGAACCCCGTGGATCTCACCGTCGTCGACGGCCTGATCACCCGCGCCCGGGCCCCCCGAGGCGCCAAGGTGATCGACGGCGGCGGCCGTATCGTCCTGCCGTCCCTCGTGGATGCCCACATACACCCTGACAAGACGACGTGGGGCGGTCCATGGGTTTCGCGCCGGCCGGCGAACAGCATTGCCGACTTCGCGGCCCAGGACGTGGAGCTGTTCCGCAGTCAGCGCCGGCCGGTGGCCGAGCGGGCCCATGGGCTCATGGCGCACGCCGTGACCCGCGGGACGCGGGCCATGCGGGCCCACGCCGACATAGCTCCGGCCTACGGTCTCACCTGCGTGGAAGGTGTAGCGCAGGCACGTGAACGGCTCGAGCACGCGCTTGACGTGCAGATCGTGGCCTTCCCACAGCACGGCGTCGTCCGCGCTCCCGGCACGGCGGCACTGCTGAAGGAGGCGGCTCGCAGCGGGCTCGTGGACATGATCGGTGGAATCGATCCGATCAGCTTCGACCAGGCCCTGGACGAGCAGTTGGACCTCGTCTTCGACCTCGCGGACCGGTACGGCGTCGGCGTGGACATCCATCTGCACGACCGGGGCGAGACGGGCCTGACGGCGCTGCGCGGCATCATCGACCGCACCCGGGCCCTTTCCCTCCAGGGGAAGGTGACCGTCAGCCATGTCTTCTGCCTGCCCGGTCTCTCCGACACCGAACTGGCGAAGACGGCGGAGGAGCTGGGCAGCCTGGACATCTCCCTGACCACAGTGGCGCCCAACGAGTCGCTCGTCCTGCCGATCGCGAAGCTGCGGGAGCACGGCGTGCGCGTCGGGCTCGGCTCGGACGGAGTACGCGACTCCTGGAGCCCGTTCGGAAACGCGGACATGCTGCACCGGGCACACCTGCTCGGCTGGGTCACGGACGTGCGCCTCGACAAGGAACTGGCGGCCTGTTACG
The DNA here is from genome assembly GCF_042882185.1 of Streptomyces sp. NPDC058239. Lineage (NCBI taxonomy): Bacteria > Bacillati > Actinomycetota > Actinomycetes > Kitasatosporales > Streptomycetaceae > Streptomyces > Streptomyces sp. NPDC058239. The sequence continues at coordinate 61,759 of NZ_JBHVWS010000011.1, read as the reverse complement.
AGGTGGGCGCGCACGGTGGTGCCGACGTCATGCGACTGCCCCGTGCCGACCTCTCCCCGGGCTCCCCGGCCGACTTCGTCCTGATGCGCGCCGAATGCCTGCCGCAGGTCGTGGTGGACATGCCGACGCGCGACATGGTGGTGCACGGCGGGCGGGTGGTGGCCCGGGACGGCGAACTGGCGTAACGGGCCGTTCTGCGTTTCCGCCCCGGCGGCGACCCGTCACATCGGTACGCACACAACGTGACGGGATGCCCGGTGCGGGCGGGAGGTGCGCGAGCGGGTGCCACGGAATCCTGCGGCGGTTCGTCGGCGTTCTCACTGACGCAGCAGTCGCGCGATCTCGGTGTAGCCGTGTCGCCGGGCGTGCTGGAGTGGGCTGACACCGTTCCTGTCGGTGATGGAATGGTCGGCTCCTGCGTCGAGGAGCAGTTTGACGACTTCCTGGTGGTCCTGGCCGCCGTTGCCGAGGATGACGGCCTCCAGGAGCGCGGTCCAGCCGAGGTTGTTCACATGGTTGATATCGATGTCGATCTCCGGGTTGGTGGTGACCTCCCGTACGTATTCGGCGTGGCCTCGTTCCGATGCGGGGATGAGGGAGGTGCCGCCGTATCGGTTGACGACGGTGTAGTCGGGGTGGGCGGCGGCCAAGGTCCGGGCCATGGCGGTGCTGCCGGTCACTCCGGTCACCAACCACGGCGTGTCGTGCTGCTGGTCGAGCGCGTCAGGGTCTGCTCCGGCCTTGATGAGGATCTCGGCCGCCTTGACGTGGTTGCCGGTGACCGCCAGCAGCAGCGGGGTCCGGCGGTTCTCGTCGCGGGTTTCCACATCGGCGCCGCGCCGGAGGGCCTCGCGCACGGCCTCTGTGTCACCGGCGCGTGCGGCTTCGAGGAGGTCCGGACCGGTGGCCCGTTCGGCGGGGGAGTGCGCCGTGGAAGGCGAACGTGCCGGAGACTTCGCGGGTGAGGGGGTACCGGCCTCGGCAGGGGTGGAACGCTGCTGGGCGCTGCTGTCGCCGCCGGACTGTGTGGTGCAGGCGGTCGTGACTGCGAGCACGCCCGCCAGTGCTGTGAACAGGCGGGTGGAGCGTCTTACGAGTGTCATTTATCCTCTTTCGGCTCGATTGGCCGCCGGTTACCGAGACGGTCGACGGGCGGGAAGCGGCAGCACCGCGGGACGCCGGGCGGAAGCAGGTGATCCGCACCATCCACTCTTGCGTCGCGCACGGGCGCTGAGGTGGGTGAAGTGGCTCGGTGAGCGAAGCAGTTCGGTGGACTGTCGTGTCGGCCGAACGGCTGATGTGCCGCGTCCGCAGGCCGGCACGGTGCCGCCGGGCCGGGGCCGCAGGAACGGGAAAGGCAAGCGGAGGGCGCTCGGGCGCCATGGACGCCGAAGCGACCACGGCGCCGGAACACGAACGGAGACGTCGGGCTACTGCGCTGCCCGTGCGGCCCGTCGCGTCCTACGCGGCGGTCGGTGCCCCGGTGACACGCCGATTGCCGCCGTTGTGCTTCTGCCACAGCCGGTAGACCTCGACGGCCGCGTCCCGCGGCTCGTGGCGCATCGGCAGGCGACGCTCGGTGTAGTCCTTGGCGAACTCGTCGTAGAAGGTGTTGAGTTCGAAGTACTTGCGGTCGTCCACGTAGTGCGGCTCGTAGGCATCGCGGGTGGTGAGGAAGACGACCTCGTCGGGGGAGCAGTAGTACAGCGAGCCCAGGCACATGGGGCAGGGGTGGGCGAGCACGTAGATGGTGGCGCCCACCAGGTGCTCCGTGCCGAGCTTCCTGCAGGCCTCGCGGATGGCGAGGATCTCCGCGTGTGCGGTGGGGTCGGAGGTCTGGGCGACCTTGTTGGGGCTTTCGGCGAGGATCTCGCCGTTTTTGACGATGACGGTGGCGAAGGGGCGCCCGCCCTCTTCGACGTTCTGGCGGGCGATGTCGATGGTGCGCTGGGCAAAGTCCATGCGGAGGCCTCCGGTGGAGAGGGGGCGCCTGGTGGGCAGGCGGTGCCCCGGGGGAAGGGAGAGGGGGCGGGCTGGAGGGAACCGTGTCGCGCTCCGGCCCGCCACAACCAATGGACGGGAAGTCAGAAGGGCTTGGTCGGAAGGTACTTGCCGTCGAGTGTGATGACGGCGCGCTCGCCGCCCTCCGGATCGGCGACCTTCTTCACATCCAGCTTGAAGTTGATCGCGCTGATGATGCCGTCTCCGAACTGCTCGTGGACAAGGGCCTTGAGAGTGGTGCCGTAGACCTGGAGCATCTCGTAGAACCGGTAGATGGTCGGGTCGGTCGGAACTCCGCCGGGGATCGATCCACGGGTCGGGATCGTCTGCAGCAGCAATACCGCGTCGGCATCCAGGCCCAGCAGCTCCGCGACGGCGTTCGCGGCCTTCTCCGGCAGAGCATGCTGGCCGAGCACCGCCGCGGTGACGAAGGCGACCGACAAGCCTGCGGCATCGGCGATCTGCTGCCAGGTCAGGTCCTTGCGGGTCTTGGCATCGACGGCGGTGGCGGCGAGGATCTGGCGCGCGGTGGGGTCGAACTGGGCGTGTGTCATGAGAGGGATTCCTTTCTGCGGTACCGGCCTTGAGGAGTGGCCGGCGAGTTCGGTGGGGTGGTGGGTCATGCCGCGTCCGCGGCGTCGTCGATCGTCTCGATGGCTCCGGTTGCGATGTCGAATATCCAGCCGTGCAGGGTGAGTTTCCGGTCGGCGACGGCGCGAGCCACCGACGGGTGGGTGGCCAGGTTCTGCAGTTGCGCCAGGACGTTGGCCCGTACCAGGGCGGCGACTTCGGGCGTGCCGGGTTCTGCAGCTGCGCGGGCGGTCGCGGCATCCGCGTGCCGCAGCCAGCCGGCGATCACCGGCGTGGCGCTGAGGTCGTGTTCCTCGGCCAGGGCGGTCATGGCTCCGCACGCGGAGTGACCGCAGACGACGATGTCGTTCACGCCCAGTACGGCGACGGCGTACTCGATGCTTGCTGCGACACCGTCCGGTCCCGAGGCGTAGGCCGGGACCAGATTTCCCGCGGTTCGGACGACGAACAACTCACCCGGTTCGCTCTGCGTGATCAGCTCGGGTACGACCCGGGCATCGGAACAGCCGATGAACAGTGTCTTCGGCCGGTGTGTCATGGCCAGACGGGCGAACAGCTTCGCCTTGGCAGGAAAGACATCGCGGCGGAAACGCGCGGGGCCGTCTGTGAGGTCGTGCACGGTCACTCCCTTCGGTGGTTGCCGGCCCGACGGGCTGACGAGATTCACCATGCATGAGCGGTCCCTATAGTGTCCAAGTCTTGATATCCATAATTCTGATTGATCACATCTATAGTTCGCTGCAGGAGGGGTCCGGGCAGGGAGATCCGATATTGGGTGCGGGGTTGCCCGGGGGCCGTGACCGGCTCGAACCGCGACGGCTGCGGCATGTGCTGCCGCGCCGGAGAGCCCTTCTTGGCCGCTGCGCAAGCAACGCGGCAGGAGCGGCGCGCGAAGCGGATGGCGGCCCGGATGCGTGACGGGCGGTGCCCGGCAGGCCGCGGCGTGGACGACCGCGAGTGCGCCGGCTTCCCTGTCGCAGAGAGCGCTGGGTCAGGACGGCGTCGAACTGTCCCGGTTCTCGGTGGTGCCGGGGGCCAGGCAGCGCATTGCGGAGGCGCGCGTGCCCGCCACGTGGGCGCGGGCCAGCTCTTCCGCCCTCAGCTCGTCGTGGTCGCGGATGGCTTCGTGGAGCCGCTCGTGTTCGCCGCATATCGGTTCGCCGTCGTTCAGGGCGGAGGTGAGGCGGAACAGGCGCCGCAAGCGCGAGTCGAGGGGGGTCATCAGGTCCTGCAGCAGAGGATTGCCGGAGGCTTCGACGATCTGCTGGTGGAAGTCGGCGTTGTGGGTGACCACCTCGCGCAGCCGGCCCGCTTCGGCGGCTTTGCGGCTGAGGAGCAACAGACGCTCCATGTTTCGCAGCTGGGCGTCGGTGGCGCGGCGGGCGGCCAGGCCGGCCGCGAGGCCCTCCAGCTTTTCGCGTACGTCGAAGAGGTGCTCGGCGTCGTCCGTCCCGAAGCCGGCGACCAACGAGCCGCGCCGGGGCTGCGTGGTGAGGAATCCCTCCGACTCCAGCTGCTGCATCGCCTCCCGCAGCGGGATCCGGGACACCCCGAGCTCCTCGGCGAGTTCCCGCTCCACCAGACGATGTCCCGCCGGGTACTCGCCCTCGATGATCCGCTCGCGCAGCTCCACATATACCCGGTCCCGCAGGGACTGGTGGGTGTCGCCGATCGAGGCGCGACGGTCAGAGCGGCGGGTGGTCATGGGTTCGGCTCCATATGGGGTGGGCGGGACCGAGGGTGGGGCCCGGATTACTCCTGATCATCGCAGAACGGGAAAACCGATTCCCGGCAACCATTGCTTGGTATTCGGTATACCAGATAGCTTGTCGATGCCCGTCGCCCACCAGCATCTTCCCGGCCACAGCCTGTGGTGAGGCACGGCGTGAGACACACGAACTGTTGGAGGAACACCGTGTCGCTGCATGCCGACACCCAGCCGACCCCACCCGCGCCGACCGTCCTCGTGGACGCCACCCTGGCCGACGGCCGCCGGGTCGACATCTTCCTGGGCGACGGCCGTATCACGGCCGTCGAGGACCACCGGGCGGGATCCCGGGAATTCCGCGCGGGACACGACGCCGGCGCTGTCCGTCTCGACGGGGCCCTGCTGCTGCCCGCTCTGGTCGACGGGCACGCCCACCTGGACAAGACCCTGCTCGGTGCCCCCTGGCAGCCGCACAGGGCCACGGCCACCCTGCGTGAACAGATCGCCAACGAACGGGCCCTGCGCAAGAAGACAGGTGTCCCGGTCTCCGAACGCGCCGCCGCCCTTGCCGAGCGTATGGTGACGCTCGGCACCGGCCATGTCCGCTCGCACGTCGACATCGACCCGGACGTCCGGCTGGACGGCCTGCACGAACTTCTCGGTGTACGTGAGCAGTTCCGCGACCGGCTCGGCATTCAGCTGGTCGCCTTCCCCCAGAGCGGGGTGGTGACCGCGCCAGGCGTCGCAGATCTGCTCGATGCCGCCCTCGCCGAGGGTGCCGACCTGATCGGCGGGCTCGACCCGGCAGGCTTCGACGGGGACGTCGACGGGCAACTGGACATAGTCTTCGGCCTGGCGGAGCGTCACGGCGCGGGCATCGACATCCACCTGCACGACGGCGGCGAGACCGGCACCTTCCAACTGCGCGCCGTCGCCGAGCGAACGGCCGCCCTCGGGCTGGAAGGCGCCGTCACCGTGAGCCATGCCTACGCGCTCGGTGACGTCGACATGGCCGAACTCGACCGCACCGCTGCCGCGTTGGCCGCGGCGGGAGTCGCGATCATGACCAACGGGCCGCGCCACTCCATGCCTCCCGTACTGCGCCTGCGCGACCACGGCGTGCGGGTCTTCGCCGGCTCGGACAACATCCGCGATTCCTGGTGGCCCTACGGCACCGCCGACATGCTCGAACGCGCCACCATCATCGGCCTCCAGGGCGGCTTGATGACCGACGGCGAACTGCGGTACGCGGCCTCGCTGGCCACCGACGAAGCCGCAGCCGCACTGGGCCTGAGCGACTACGGCCTGGCACCGGGCAACCGTGCCGACCTGGTCGCGATCGCAGCGGGCGGAGTACCGGAAGCCGTGGCCGCCCACCCGCAGCGCCTGCTGGTGCTCCACGGCGGCAGGATCGTCGGCCCCGCACCACAGCCCGCCTTCCCGGCCGGCGGTGCCCCCGACCTGCGAGGAGAGCGATGAGCGCCCAACCGCACCCGAGGGCCGTCACGAGCTCGTCCGACACGGGCACACCGGCCTCCGCCGGTCCGGACGACGCCACCGGCACACGCCTTGCCGCCGGCCAGATCGGCACCTTCGACATGGTCTTCGTCGTCGTCGCCGCCGCCGCACCGCTCACTGTGCTGGCGGGAGTGGCTCCTTTCGCCATTGGTATCGGCGGCCCGGGAGCCCCGCTCGCCTACTTGATCTCCGGCGCGCTCCTGGTGCTCTTCGCCGCCGGATTCACCGCAATGAGCCTGTACGTACGCAACGCCGGCGCCTTCTACGCCTACGTCGCCCGCGGTCTCGGCCGCACCCTCGGTGTCGGCATTGCCTACGTGGCCGTCACCTCCTACAACCTCATCACCCCCGGAGTCGCCGCCGCCTTCGGCTACTTCGCCGCCGGAGCGATACACGACGCCACCGGAACGGACGTCCCCTGGTGGCTGCTCTCCGCCGTCTGCGTCATCGCAGTGGGAGTGCTGGGCTGGCTCAGGGTCACACTCAGCGCCAAGGTCCTCGGTATCGCCCTGGTGCTTGAGGTGCTCTCCCTGCTCGTCCTGGACGGCGGCATTCTGGGCGAGCGTGGCACTGCTGCTCTCGACCTGGGCTCCTTCGACCCCACCACACTCGCCGGCGGCGGAATCGCGGGCATGTTCGTGCTGGTCATCGGAGCCTTCACCGGCTTCGAAGCGACCGCGATCTACGCCGAGGAAGCCCGCGAACCACGCCGCACGGTACCCCGCGCCACCTTCATTGCCATCGGCTTCCTCGCCCTCTTCTACGCCGCGGGTGTCTGGCTGCTCATGGGCGCCTTCGGTACGGACAAGGCCGTGGAGATGGCCCGTGCCGCAGCCGGTCCCGATCTCACCTTCAAGGCGGGAGAGCTGTACGTCGGTGCGTGGCTGGCCGACACCATGCACGCGCTCATCATCGTCAGCGCCTTCGCCGCCACCCTCGCCTTCCACAACGCCGCCGCCCGCTACCTCTACGCGCTCGGCCGTGAAGGACTCCTGCCCCGACGCCTGGGCGAGGTCTCTGCGCGACACGGATCCCCAAGTGGGGCGGTGATTGCCCAGACCGCCTTCAACCTGCTGGTCGTCCTGGCAGGTGCCGTACTGGCTGCCGACCCCTATACCGTGGTCTTCCTGTGGACCAACAGCACCGCAGTCCTGGGCATCATGCTCATGCAGGCCATGGCCGCACTTTCGGTCTGGGCCTTCTTCCGCCATGACCGGCGCGGCATGTCCGCGGCCCGCGTGGTCTGGGCACCGCTTGTCTCGTTCGCCGGACTCGCCCTGCTGACCGTCCTGGCCGTCTTCCACTTCGACCTGCTGACCGGTGAGACCGGGCTCGTGAACGTCGTGCTCCTGGCGCCGCTGCCCCTGGTCCTTGTGACCGGTCTGTATGTCGCGCTGCGTATCCGCCGGGATGATCCCCGGCGCTATGCATCGCTGACCACGACCGACGTGGAAAAGGACTGAAGCCGGGACCGAATTGGCAGCCGGGTCGGCCTTGCCGCGTTGTCGGGCGCCTCGGCCCACGCCTCGCCTGCTTGCTCCTGAGTACCAGGTGATCCATGTCTTCGCCTGTGTCCGTCCCGGTCCACGATGACCGGGACGGCACCGAACATCGCGGCCAACGTGCCGAAGACGGCCCGAAGTTCCCGTTCGCTGTCGGGCAGTCGCTCGTCGAGGACCTTCCTGCCGGCCGGGGCATTGCGCCCGGCCAGGTGGTGGCCAGACCTCCCACCAGCATCGCCAACGGCCCCGGTGACACCACTTCCAGGTCTTCGCTGCGACAGTGGGCAACAGCCGTGCCGGGGGCCGGTGGCCTCTCGCAGGACCGCACATACACATGGGGCAGCGGACACCGGGGCTCTCCCGAGGCAGAAGCCCATAGGTGAAGAGGTGTATTAGTGGGCGTGGCGATTGACCCGCTCTATACTCCAAGCATGGGTCCGGAACTACGCCACCTCCGTTATCTGATCGCGGTGGCCGAGCACGGCAATTTCACGCGCGCCGCCGATGAACTGCGCATCTCGCAGCCGACGCTGTCGCAACAGATCAAGCAGTTGGAGAGAGTTGTCGGCGTTCAACTGCTCGACCGCAGCGGCCGCAGCGTCCGCACGACCGATGCGGGCGAGGTCTACGTGCGCCATGCGCAGCGCGCCCTCCGGGAACTGGCAGCGGCGGACCGTGCTGTCCTCGACGTGGCTGACCTCTCCCGCGGGCATCTGCGCCTGGCGATGACGCCGACCTTCACCGCCTATCTCATCGGCCCTCTCGCGCAGGAGCTTCACACCCGTCACCCCGGCGTCACGCTGGAGGTGCGGGAGATGACGCAGGACCGCATCGAAGCGGGCCTTCTGGCCGACGAACTGGACCTCGGCATCGCATTCGAGGGAACCCATCTGCCCGGGGTCGTCGCAACCGCGCTCTTCACCGAGACTCTCAGCCTTGTCGTCACCACGCGTCGTCCCGATACGCGCAGTGAGCGGCCGTTGCCGGTGAGCGATCTCGCCGGGCAGCAACTCGCCCTCCTCAGCAGCGACTTCGCCACCCGAAGCCACATCGACAACTACTTCGCTCAGCATCACATCAGCCCGCCGATCGCTGTGGAAGCCAACAGCATCCAGGCTCTTACCGAGATCGTGCAGCGCACCGGCCTGCTGGCCACCGTGCTTCCCGACGCCATCACCGACGACCACCCCCATCTCACCCCCATTTCCATCGACCCCCCGCTGCCCACCCGCGTCGCCACCTTGCTGCGCAGAGACAGCGCCTACGAGAGCGCCGCCGCACGCGCCTTCATCAGGCTTGCCCGTGACGTGGTCCAGGAACGCGGCTACACACCGGCCTGACGCCGCACTCCACGTGCGCGAGGACGGCCTCCTCGGCCAGGAGCTCCCGGGCGCAGGCGCAGCACCACTGTCACCCCACCGGTCAGTCCGGATTCCAGAATGGGGCGATCGCCGCCAGAGCCCCGCCCGCCCGGCGTACCGCGACACCGCAGGCCGGGCAGCCACCTTTCCGTCCTGAACTCCTCCGAGGAGAAAAGGTGTTGCACCGGTGCTGCGTTCGCCGCTCGGCCCCTGACCGACCTCGGGCAGCTCACCGCCGCCTGGCGGGAGGGCTCCGTGCGCAGCCTCCGGCCACCGCGCGGGCCGCCGCCACCCCCGCGCGCTGAGCACACCACGGTCCTCGCCCCGGCCAACCGTGCCGGATTCCTTGAAGGCCTACCGCCTGCATGATGTGCTGGACCCGGCGCCAGGGCGGACCGGCGCCATGGCCGGAACCAGCATCCGCGTCCCTCACGACGGGGATCCGCTCAGCCAGGGCGTCATAATGGTCGTGCTGTGCAAGGCTGTTGGAGGTTAGGAGCATCGGTGTCGTTGCACTACTACCTGTACGTCAGCGACAGCAAGGTGGACATGCTGCTCGCGCAGATCGATCCGGCGGTGAACAGGAAGCGGACCACCGAGGTGAACTTCAACCTGTCGGTGGTCGGGGGGAAGCACACGACCGAGTCGCCCGAGGGCGGTGACCGCAGCGCGCGTCTGCGGCAGGTGGTGCGGTACCTGGAGGAGCAGGGCGAACTGGGAACAGTCGACGAGCCGGGCCGGTTCTTCGGGGGGACGCTGCCGCTGCGTTGGGGGCCCTTCCCGACGGACCCGAACCTGGTGTACTTCGGCGGCTCCACCGAGTGCACGGTGGTGGGGCTGGGCGGCTCCGCCCACCACGTCCTCGGCGCGACGCCGGAGTCCGCACCGGGACTGCCCCGGTCGTTGACACCCTCGCTGCTTGCCGCGCTGGCCACCGACCCGCAGATCCGGCTGCTGGTCGAGGCGATCGGAGCGCAGGACGCGCACCCGGACCGGTCGGCCGCTCCGCAGGCCGCGCAGGCCGTTCATCGGGCCAACGCAGCCATGGCCGGTCCGCCGCAACGCGTCGAGTTCGTCGCCAAGCGGCTGCTGCACGTACCGGCTCCGCCGGGCGCCGGCGCGAGCGTGGTCCTGGGCACGCCCCTCTACGTCGCCCTGGTGGAGTAGACGGTGTGGGCGCCCGGCGACGTCGTGCTCGGCGTCTACGAGGTACGGGACGTGGTGCGCACCGGTGGGATGGGTCTGGTGTATCGCGTTCGACACCTCCAGTGGGGCGTCGACCTGGCCGTCAAGATGCCGCGGCCGGAATTGGTCGCCTCGCCGGAGGACCTGGCCGGGTTCGAGGAGGAGGCGGGCGCATGGGTCCGGCTCGGCGCTCATCCGCACGTGGTCAACTGCGTCTATGTCCGGCGGATCGACGGCGCTCCCCGTGTGTTCGCCGAGTGGGTCGGTGGCGGCACGCTCGCCGACGCCGTCCGCGACCGGCGGCTGTACCGCGGCGGTCACCAGGAGGCGGTCGGCCGGCTCCTCGACGTCGCCGCACAGGTCGCCTGGGGCCTCGACCACGCCCACCGGCACGGACTGGTTCATCAGGACGTCAAGCCGGCCAACGTGATGGTCGAGACCGACGGCACCGCGAAGGTCACCGACTTCGGCCTGGCCCGGGCACGCGAGGCCGGCACCGGCGGCACCGGGACTGATCCGCTGGTCAGCTTCGGCGGGATGACGCCTGCCTACTGCTCGCCCGAACAGGCGCGGGCCGAGCGGCTGAGCGAGGCGACCGACGTGTGGTCGTGGGCCGTGAGCGTGCTGGAGATGTTCGTAGGCCGGCCGCCGTCGTACTTCGGTCAGGCGGCGGCCCAGGTCTTCGAGCAGTTCGTTTCGACGGGCGTGGAGGATCCGGTGATCCCACGCATGCCCGATCCCGTCGCGGACATGCTGCGGCGCTGTTTCGCGGCCGATCCCGCGGCCCGCCCGAGCAGTCTGGGGGAGGTCGCCGACGAACTCACGCGGATCTACCGCGACATGACCGGAGACCGCTATCCGCGCGAACTGCCCTCCGAGGCGCAGCTCCTCGCCGACGGGCTGTCCAACCAGGCGCTGTCCCTGCTGGACCTCGGTGATCCTGACCAGGCGGAGGAGCTCTGGGAACGCGCTCTTCATGCCGAGCCGCGCCACCCGCACGCAACGTACAACCGCGGGCTGCGGCGATGGCGCGCGGGCCTGCTGACCGACCGGGAGCTGATCGCCGAGCTGGAGGGAGTGCGGACGAGCCGGGGCGGCGGCGGGATCGGCGACTACCTGCTCTCCCTGGTCCACCTCGAGCGCGGGGACAAGAGGCATGCGCTGCGGCAGCTGCGCGACCTACCGGACAGCCCCGAGGTCGCCGCGGTCCGCGTTCAGGCCGACCGTCTGCCGGACAACCGTCCCTCTGCCGTCCTCCAGCGCAGCACCACCCTGCGGCGTCCGGTCTTCGCCGTCAGTGCGGACGGGCGGGTCGCGGCGGTCTCCCACGAGATGCGCGACCTGCGCGTCTGGGACCTTGACACCGTTACGCCCGTGCGCGTCCTGTCCGGTCACCGCACCCCGCTCCAGTCGGCGGCGCTGAGCGCGGACGGACGTGTCCTCGTCTCCGGCGACGACAGCGGCCACGTACGCGTCTGGGACGCGGTGGACGGAAGCTGCCGACGCCGCTACGACCTGCCGCCGCACGGTGTGGAGTCAGTCGCGGTCAGCGGCGACGGGTCGGTGGTGGCGGTGGCGGGGGTGGACGGCTCCGTGCGGGTACTGGCGGACACGGTCCGCGTGATCAGCGAGGCGTTCGACAACTACGGCCAGGGGTTCGGCGGTGCGCTGACGCTCACGGCCGACGGGGCGCGGGTGCTGTCCTTCGACGGGTACCGGTGGCTCCTGCGGATGTGGGACCTGCGTACCGGTGAGCTGCTGGGAGGTATGAACCGGCTGAACCGGCGGTTCGCGTTCAGCCCGGGCGGCCGGTTCGCCCTCGCGGTCACCGAGGAGGAGACCGTGCGGCTGGTCGACCTGTCGACCGCCGCGGTACGCGATCTGGGCAGCGCGGCGGCGTGGGGTGGCGGCCCCATCGCAGTGACCGACGACGGCCGGGTCGGACTCTCCACCGACGGGGACTTCGGACTGCAGAAGTGGCTGCTCGACCACAACCGGTGCGTGTTCACCGGCGAATCCGACCCGGGCGCCGATGTCTCGGTCAGCGCGGACGGCCGAGTCGCCCTGCTCAGCATCCCCGAAGGCGAGTCGGTGGGCGTCGTCTGGCCGCCCCCGGCCGGGCCGCCGGCGCCGTGGAGCTACGCCCGTCCCGGGTCGGCGACCCGCCTCATCGAGGACGCCCGCACAGCCGACACCATCATGGACCGCGCCGCCGTCCTGCTCGACAGCGGCCGGCACGCCGACGCCTGGGACCAGCTGCAGATGGTCCGGGCAGCAGTACCCGGCTACAGGCGGCATCCCCGCCTGCTGCCCCTGTGGCGCCGGGCCGGCGCGGCCGCCGGCCGGTCGGGCTTCGCGGGCGCGTGGCGTACGCGGACGTTCGAGCGGCTGCTGCGCGGCCAGACCGCAATCACGCAGGACTTGCGGCGCGCGATCACCGGAAGGTACGACGGCTCGGTAGCGGTCTACGACCTGGAGACAGGCCGGGAGAAAGACGCCGCAGAGGGGCACGACACCGAGGTCCGGTGGGCGGCGCTGTGCGCCGACGATCAGCATGCGATCACCAAGGACTTGCGGGGCGTGCACATGGTCTGGGAGCTGTCGACCGCGCGCAGAGTCGCGACCTTGTTCCAGCCGGACGACGGGCCTGTACGGCTGGGCGCGCACAACGGTCTGTTGGCAGTGACGAGCAGGAAAGGCGAGCCCACCTGTCTGTGGGACAGCACGTCGCGGCGGCCGCTGTTCGTGTGGCCCGGCCCGGGCCACCGGTTCGCCACCCTGTCGGGGAATGTGGCGGTCACGCTGGCCGAGAACGGGCACGCCCGAGTACTCGATGTGCAAGACGGGCTCCTGCTGCGCACCGCGCGGTTTCGGATGGAGGAGGCGGAGGAGGACATGATGACGGCCGCGGTGAGTTCGGACGGGCGCGTCGTGGTGGCCACGCAGCGTTGGTACCCCGCCAGGGGAATCATCCAGCTCTCCCACACGGACCTCCCGGACGTGGGGAGTCGGACCGTGTCCTCCGGCAGCGTGAACTGTCTCGCACTGACACCGGACGGCGAGCTCCTGCTGACCGGCTCGTCCGATCACACGGTGCGCCTGTGGGAAATCCGCACCGGCAACCTCATCTGCGACCTGGAAGGCAACACCGAGGCCGTCTACAGCGTGGCACTGTCCGACGATGGCTGCCACGCCGTGTCATCCGACAATCTGGGCACAGTGCTGCGTTGGGAACTGGACTGGGAGTACACCCGCCCGGCCGACTGATCCTCGACGACCGCACCGGCGCGATCAACTGGTCCTGAACCCGACAACACAACGACACGTCCGATCAGTCGGGCACGCTACCGGCCGGCGTCGGCTGCGCGGCCTCAACTCCCGGGCAGACTCTGAGCTGTGCCCCACGAATCGTTCCTGCGGTGAACCTTGTCGGCCGTACGGATGACCGCAGGCCGCGCTCCGCCCAAGAGGCAGGCGGTGGCTGGTACACCCGGGGAATGATCAAGAACCTGGTACGCGGAATCGGGGCTCTCCCGCCGTCGGTACGTGGGGGAGTGGGCGGCGACGAAGCGGCGCCGGCAGCCGGCCGCCCATGAGGCGGAGCCTCAGACGCGGAGCCTCAGACGCTGAGCGTCATTGCCGACGGACCGTGTGCGGACACCGTCGTCTCCTGTACCCCGGCCGCGCAGCGCAAGGTCCCGTCCCGGGGTGCCCGGCGCCATCGGGTGCCCGCGGCTCGTGCCGGATCAGGTTTCCGAAGCGGTTCTTTCCTGTGTTCCACAATTCTGAAAGGTGTTCGTGATGAGCCGAGGGCTGATCGTGGTGGATGTACAGAACGACTTCTGCGAAGGAGGTAGCGTTCCCGTCGCGGGAGGCGCGAGGGTCGCCTCGGCGATCGCCGATCTGGTCGACCGGAGCGCAGGCCGTGACTACCAGTACGTTGTGGCCACCCGGGATCATCACATCGACCCGGGCAGCCATTTCTCCGAGAACCCGGACTTCCAGGACAGCTTCCCCGTCCATTGTGTGGCAGGGAACGAGGGCAGTGAATTCCATCCCCACTTCGCACCCGTCGTCACGGACGGCAAGGTGCACGCCGTTTTCTTCAAGGGCGCCCACTCTGCCTCCAAGAGTGGCTTCGAAGGTGCGGACGCGGAGGGAACCTCCCTCGCGGACTGGCTGCGTGCCCGTGGGGTCGAGGACGTCGATGTGGTGGGCATCGCCACAGATCACTGCGTACGTGCGACCGCGCTGGATGCCGTCGCGGCAGGATTTCGCGCACGGGTACGTCTCGACTACTCGGTCGGCGTCGCCCCGCACACAACAGCTGCCGCGCTGAACGACTTCCGCCAGGCAGGAATTGCACTATCCGGTGAGGTGCCGGCTCCGGAATAGTCCTGGCACCGGTTCGAGAGCGCCGCACCGCTCTGATTGCTGCCGCCTTCGCCGAGCAGTACCTCGGCGCAGCCGAGCGCTATTGAACTGTCGGCCTGGCCGCGGCGTGACATGCGTTGCGTCGCGAGGCGGAGGGTTGGTTCACCTTTGTACCGGGCGGCGCCGGGACGGCGAACCTGGAGGTCGCCGACCGCTGGTACCTGCCGCACGACTGGGTCCGCCAGGCCGGGCGGAGCCCCCAAGCCGTGATCGGCTTCGCCGGTTCCTCCGACGTGACCTCGACGCCCTCACCGCCGGGCTCACCCCTTCCTGGAGCTCAGGCGTCGTCGAAGGCCATGTGGACAGGGTCTGCGCCATCGCGCGCCTCAGTGTTCCGGTTGGCGAGTGGGCACGAGAGCAGGCGAGTTGAGCGCAGTGACTGGCGAACGACCGCCGACTTCGCCGATGGAGACTGCTGGATCCGTTGTTAGATACTTAGCCAAGATGCTAAATATTGAGCGTGACAGAAACCCAGGACGAGGCAGGAGCCTTTCGTGCACTCGCCGATCCGACGAGGCGCCAGATCCTTGAGGACCTCAGAGGAGGCGAGCTCGCGGCAGGCGAGATCGCGAGCAGGTTCGCGATCAGCGCGCCATCCATCTCACGTCATCTCGGCGTGCTCAAGGGAGCCGGACTGGTCACCGAGCGCCGGGACGGCAACCGGATCCTCTACACACTGGCCGATGATCGCCTGGCGACCTGCATCGGTCGGTTCCTCAGCGCCGTCTGCCCCGAGCAGATCGTGCTGCGCCACACCAAATGGCGCCCCGGGGCGCAGAGCGAGGAATCAGAGGAATCATGAGGCAACCACGCCTGTGCAGCATCGTTGAGCGACGGCTTCTGGTGAACTACCGGGTCACCCCGGACGCAGCGGCCCGTCTGCTCCCTGAGCCGCTGCGCCCGCAACTGGTGCACGGCTACGCGGTCGCGGGCATCTGCCTGCTGCGACTGGGCAGTGTCAGGCCGGCCTGGGCCCCCAAGGCGTTTGGGCTGCGGAGCGAGAACGCGGCGCATCGGATCGCCGTCGAATGGGACGGGCCGGACGGCGTCGAGACCGGCGTCTACATCCCGCGTCGCGACTCCGCCTCGCGGCTCAATGTGTGGGCTGGAGGCCGCGTCTTCCCCGGCGAACACGGCCGCGCCGATTTCGAGGTGCACGAGACATCCGACCTGGTGCGTGCCGCCTTCGCAACGCGGGATGGCGACGCCCGGGTCGATGTCGCCGTCGAGCTGTCCGACGAACTGCGAGGCAGCGAACTCTTCGCCGATCTCGCCGAGGCTTCCCGTTTCTTCCAACGTGGAACCAAGGGCTTCTCGGCCACAAGGTCGGGCCGTCACCTGGACGGCATGGAACTGCACACCGATGCCTGGCACGTGGAAGCCGGCCGGGTTCGCTCCGCCGCGTCGTCCTTCTTCGACGACCCAGGCCGCTTCCCGTCGGGGAGCGCGACACTGGACTGCGCTCTGGTCATGCGGAACGTCCCCGCCAGTTGGCGGCCGCTCCCGACCATGGCCTCCAACTGAAGCGTTCACGCTGCTCGGTCCGGACATCGCCGTCCGCGCGGTCCGTCCCAGGCCGGGCACACCGCATCGACGAGCCGCCGGGCTTCGCCTCAGCCGGGCGCCCGCCCGACGGTCCGGTCCGAACCACCTGACGTTCACAGCAGCGCGGCCGCGATGTCCTCGACCGTCGACACCGGCACGAGCGCCGACTCCGCCGGTGTCCGCACGTCGTCGTCGGTGTACCAGCCGGAACCGTGGACCACCACGTCGCGGCCCGCCTCGACCAGCCCGCGGTCGACGGCGTTGCACACGCCGGTCAGCGCCATGACCAGCGACCACTCGCGGAGCGCCCGCGGATCGCCCGGCAGCGGCCGCGGATGGTCCGCGACCAGTTCCCGCAGCGCCGGGTAGCGTTCGAGGCACTCGCGGCGCGAGACCACGATGCCATCGCCGCCGTGCCGGGCGATGACGGCGTTCATCGCCGGTGAGGTGGCCGGGCGGTGGGTGTAGAAGGTCGGGTCGAGGATCTCGTCCACCTCGTCGGTGACGCCCGGGAAGTGCGGGTCGGCCCGCTGCCGCCACAGTCCGTCGCCGCCGCGCTCGTAGCCCGGCAGTCCGGCCCGGTCGAAGCTGCCCCGGCGCAGGCTGAGCACCATGTCCGGGGTCCCCAGGTGCTGGACGAGCAGGCTCGCCGGGCGGCTCGCCGCACCAGCCGCGCCGGCGGCCTCCAGCACGTCCCGGCCGGCGTGGTAGCCGAGCAGTCCGAACGCGCTCGACACGGCGTGTGCGTGCAGCCGCGGCCCGGCGGCGTCGGTCGGATCCGCGTCCTGCTCGAAAAAGGCCCGTGCGGTGTCGGCCACGAGGTAGTTGCGCAGGTCCAGCGAGAACCACAGGTTCACGCCGTGGCGCCGTTTGAGGTCCGCCGCGTACGCGTCGGTGAACTGCCGGGCCAGTGCCTTGACGTCCTCGGCGCGCTCGCCGTCGTACACCATCAACGGGTTGCGGGCCCGTAGTTCCGCGTCGTCGGTCAGGCTTCCGGCCCGCAGCTTGGACCGGCCGGAGGCCGGGGCCAGCGTGGCGATCCGAAGCTGGTCGGGTGTGGCCAGCCCGGTGGCCAGTGCCCGCGCGACGGCGTCGCGGAGCGCGGTCCCCTTGTTCGCCGACGTGGGCGTGAAGATCATGACCGGTTCGCCCGTACGGCGGATGTACTCCACGGCGCGGGCGACGATCAGCAGGGAGGGGAAGGTCTTGGTGGTGTGCGTGCCGGGGTTGCAGGCCAGGTCCAGCAGGACCAGCCGGTGGCTGCCGTACTTGCCCAGTTCCCGCCACTGCGCCCGGGCCGGCTCGAAGAAGCCGCTGATGGCGGCGTCCGGTTCCGGCAGCGCGAAGCCGGGGGAGAAAGCGCCGGGTTCGGTGACCGGCGCCGGGTCGTCCACCAGGGCCGCGACGGCCTGCGGCAACCGTTCGTAGTAGTCGAGGATCAGGTTGCGCTCGGCGACGAGTGCGGTGGTCATGCGGGTCCTCCCCGGTCTGCTGCCCGATGGGCCGGCGGATCGATCCAGTGCCGCCGACGCCGGAACGGGTAGGCGGGCAACGTGCAGACCCGTCCCGGGCGGTCCTTGAGGTAACTCGTCCAGTCGGTGTCCTCGCCGCGCAGCCAGGAGTCGGCGGCCGCGTGCAGCTCCGGTCCGGCCTCGCCTGACAGCGGTGGCCCGGCCTGCGGTCCCGCCGCGGCCTGCCGCAGCGCTGCGGCCGCCTCGGCGGGCTCGCGGGCGGCGATCGCCGCCCGGTACGGCAGGACCCGGCGGCCCGCGGCCAGGGTGTAGGCGACATCGGCCAGGCGCAGGCCGGGGCCGGCGGTCTCCAGATGCCCGGCCAGCCGCCGGCAGGCTTCGGAGAGCGCCGCCGGGGAATGCGCGGAGAGCGGCAGCAGCTGCCAGCCGGCCGCCGGTGCCGGTGCCGGAGCGGGCGGTGTGGCCTGTTCCAGCACCACGTGTGCGTTACTGCCACCCAGCCCGAACGAGCTCACCCCGGCCAGCCGACTGCCGCCGTGCGGCCAGGGCCGCAGCGTCCGCGGCACGGTGAACGGCCCGGTCTCGAACCCGAGTTCCGGGTGGGGCTCGCGGAAGTGCACATGGGCGGGGACGCTGCCCTCGCCGACGGCGCGGACGGCGGCCACCAGTCCGGCGATGCCCGACGCCGCGTCCAGGTTGCCGATGTTGGCCTTGGCGGTGCCGAGCGCGCAGGACCCGGCGGGTGACGCGCCGGCCGCCCGCCAGACCTGGTGCAGGGCGGCGAGCTCGATGGCGTCGCCGAGGACCGTGGCGCTGCCGTGCGCCTCCAGATAGCCGAGCTCGTGCGGGCTCACCTCGGCGCGGGCGAGTGCCTCGGCGACCACTGCGGCCTGCCCGTCCGCCCCCGGCGCCGCGAAACCGGCACGGTGGGCGCCGTCGTTGTTCACCGCCCAGCCGCGCAGCACGGCGTGCACGCGGTCGCGGTCCGGGTCGACATCGGCGTAGCGCTTGAGGACCACCGCGGCGGCACCGGTGCCGTACCCGGTGCCGGCGGCCGCCGCGTCGAAGGCCCGGCACCGCCCGTCCGGTGAGACCAGCCCCTCGGGCGTGTGCCGGTGGCGCGGCAGCGAGACGCTCGCACCGCCGGCGACGGCGAGGTCGCAGCCGTAGTCGAGGAGGCTCTGCGCGGCGACGCAGACGGCCGTGAGCGAGCTGGAGCACGCGGTCTGGACGGCCATCGCCGGCCCGCGCAGGCCGAGCCGGTACGCCACCTGCGCGGGCAGGTAGTCGGCGCCGGGCCGGGTGGCGAGCTGCGCCTCCCAGTCGTCCGGGCCGCCGCCCGAGGCTACGGGGTTGCCGAGCAGGTGGAAGAGGAAGTACCGGTTGGTGGAGACGCCGGTGAAGACCCCGATATCGCCGTCGTGCCGCCGCGGATCGCAGCCGGCGTCCTCCAGCGCCTCCCAGGCCGACTCGAGGAACAACCGGTGCTGCGGGTCGAGCAGCGCGGCGTCACGGGCGTCGAAGCCGAACAGTTCCGCGTCGAACCCGGCGATGCCGTCGAGCACCCCGCCGGGCAGCACCCCGCCGGACCGCACCAGCGCCGGGTCGTCCAGCAGTCCCGGGCCGATGCCGAGTTGCCGCAGCTCCGCCTCGGTGTAGTCGTGGACGGCGTCTATGCCGTCGCGCAGCAGCCGCCAGAGTTCCGGCACGCTGTCCGCGCCGGGGAACCGGCCGGCGAGGCCGACGACGGCGACGCGGTCGTCGTACTCGCTCACCGCCGCCCCTTCCCTTCGCGGCGGGCCCGTCGCTCGGCCCGTTCGGTGACCCGGCGCAGGCCGGGCGCAGCGGTGGGAGCGGCGTCGCCGTCGAGGTGGCGGGCCAGTGCGGCGACGGTCGGATGCCGGTACATGTCCAGCAGCGGCACCGGTATACCGAGGCTGTCCCGCAGCAACCGCTGCACATCGGCCAGCAGGAGCGAATTGCCGCCCAGGTCGAAGAAGTTGGCGTCGGTGACGACAGCCGGTGCCTTGAGGGCCGTGCACCACGCCCTGGCTATCACCTCTTCGGTGACGGTACGCGGCTCCGGGCCCTCTCCCACGGGCAGGGGCGCCCGCGGAGCGGGCAGTGCCCGGGTGTCCACCTTCCCGGTGCTGGTCAGCGGCAGAGCGTCGAGGACGGTCAGCAGGCGCGGCACCAGATGCTCCGGCACCTGGGCCGACAGCCGGCGGCGCAGCTCCGCGGGATCGAGCCGGGTGCCCGCGACGGGCTGCACATGACCCAGCAGTTCCGTGCGGCCGGTGTCGTCGGGCCGGGCGACCGCCACCGCCCGCAGCACGCCGGGCAGTGCCGCGAGGTGGTACTCGACCTCGCCGAGTTCGACGCGGATGCCGCGGATCTTCACCTGGCGGTCCAGCCTGCCCAGATACGCCAGCCTGCCGTCCGGCAGCCGGCGCCCCAGATCGCCGGTGCGGTAGCTCGACATGCCGCCTCCGGTGCCGCCGTCGCGGCCGAACCGGTCGGCGGTCAGCTCAGGCGCCTGCCAGTAGCCCGGTGCGACGTACGGGCTGTGGATGACGATCTCCCCCTCGACGGCCGACGGGTCGCCCCCGGGGCCGAGGAGCGAGACGGCGTACCCGGCCAGTGGGTAGCCGATGGGCAGGACGTCGTGCTCCAGCGCGGCGTCCGGCGGCAGGTGGTCCTGAACGGCGAAGCTGGCCTCGGTGGCCCCGTATCCGTTGACGAACACGCAGTCCGGCGCGAAGTGCGCGCGGCAGCGCAACGCGTCGTGCCGGGTCACGGTTTCGCCCCCGAGCACCACCGCGCGGACCGTGTCCAGGCGCCGCCCCCCGAACGCGTCGACCAGGTAGCGGTACACCGTCGGCGTGGAGTGGAAGACCGTCGCCCCCCGGTCGGCCAGGGCCTGTGCGAGGTGGGCCGGGCCGTGCCGCCGCACGTCCACGACGACGGCGGCCGCCCCGGCGAGCAGTGCCGCGAAGGTGTCGGTCACCGCCATGTCGAAACTGAAGGAGGACACCACGCTCAGCCGGTCCGCAGCCGTGATGCGGAAGTTCTCGATGTGGTTGGCGACTCCGTGCAGCACGTTGCGGTGCGTCTGCGGCACGCCCTTCGGCCGGCCCGTGGAACCGGAGGTGCAGAGCAGATAGGCCAGGTCGTCGGGACGGGCCGGCTGCTCGTCGGGGCGGACGTCCGGCCCGCCGGAACCGGCCGGTCCCGACGGCGGCACCACGCGCAGCGGTTCGGCCCGCAGCCGGTCCACCGGGCCGGCCCCGTCGGCGATCACGATGTCGATGCCGGCGAGCGCGACGAGCTGCGCCAGGCGCGGTACGGGCTGGGCCGGGTCCAGCGGTACGTAGCAGCCGCCGGCGAACAGGACGCCCAGAATCGCGGCCACGGTCTCCGGCGAGTGGTCCAGCAGGATGCCGACACGATCACCGTGCCGGATGCCGGCGGCCCGGAGTGCGGCCGCCGTCCGGTTCGCCGCGTCCGCCAGCATGCGGTACGTCCACGGCTCGCCCTCGCCGAGCACCGCCACGGCGTCGGGCCGCCGGGCGGCCTGTGCCGAGAATGCGGCCGGGATCGTCCCATGGCCGGCGAGCGGCCGGTACCCGGGCTGCCGCCGGTGCCGGTCGGCGAAGGGTACGGGCGGTGCCCCGTCCGGTTCCGGAGGGAACCGCCGGTCGTGCGGAGTCGTTGCGGTCACCTGGCCCCACCGTTCCCTTTCGGTACGGCGGACGGCCCCGCCGGTGTGCGGCGCAGACGCTCGCGCAGCGCGAGCAGTCGGCGGCAGACGTCCGGGGTCCGCTCGGCCGGGAACTCCCCCGGCTCCCAGCCCGGTTCAGCCTCCGCCAGCGCCGCCGCCGCGGCCGGGGCGAACCTCACCCGCCCGCCCTCGACGACGATCCCGTCGGCCTGCGACCACCGCTGGTTGGCGGCCACCGCCTCAGCCCGGCTCAGTCCGGCCGGCAGACGCAGGGTGACGCGGCCGCCGCTGATCCTCACCGGGTAGCCGCCGGGCAGCCCGGCCACGCCCGGCAGGCTGGTGTCCAGCTCCGAGCCGCTGGCCAGCGCGTCGATCAGCATCGCCCCCGCCTGTCCGGTCACTTGGTTGAGGGCCGACCGGTCGCAGGCACGCTGACCGGCCAGCGCCGCGGTGACCCCGTCCAACGGCTCGTCGTCCAGCCAGCCGAGGGCCTCGCCCGCCGGCCCCGGCGGGTTCAGGTGCACATGGTGGCCGACCACCCGCAGCCGGCGCTGGTCGGGCAGGCCGAGCCGGGCCTGCAGACTCGCGGCCAGCAGCGCGACGTTGCCGATGCCGCACAGCACCGGCACCCGCAGCGCGGCCAGCACCGGGTTGACCGCGTCCGGAAAACAGGCGTTGACGAACCAGGAGCCGCATTCGGCCGCCGCCCGGCCGGCCACCACGGCGAGATCCGCCTGCAACGGGAGGGTCAGACCAAAGCCACCGCGCCCGAGGAGGGCGGTCCAGGCGGAGGGCGCCCCGCGGCGCTCCCACGGCGACTGGTGGGAAGCGCACAGCAGCACACCGTCCGGCGCCTCCTGACGGATCACCTCGGGCAGCGCGGCCCCCATGTCCGGCCCGGTCGTCCGCGGCCGGAAGCGCACGGCGCGACCAGCCAGCGCGGCACGCGTGCCGGCCAGTCCGCACAGTTGGCCGACGCTCTCCCCGCGGGCTGCCACGACCACCTGCAGCGGCGGGCCGGCCGCTGTCGCCAAGGCGGCGCAGACGGAGGCGGCCAGAGAACCGCCGCCGATCACCACGACCGTGGGCACCGCCGTCATCGCACCGGGGCCCGTCCGTGCGGTCTCGCGGTCGCGAAAGTGATCTTCGGTATCGGCACCGCTGGATAGTAACGCCTCACCGGCCGCGCCGGAGGCCTCCTCGGCAAGGTATTCGAACACTTCCCAAGCACCGACGGCGTGGTTAGCATGCCCACTCAGTGTGAGATCAACTAAGCCCTGTCCGACCGGTGTTCCTGGCGGCGGTTTGGTGCCGGCGGCGAACCACCGGACACCTGTGGGCGTTTTCCGGGGGGAGCTTGGGTTGAGGGTGTCGCCGATGTCCGCGCCGGCCGTGTACGGCACCGGCCAGGAGCCTGTCGGGCTGGCCGACCTGCCCGGGACCCGCTGGCAGGTTTGGCGCGACGCCGTCCTGCGCTCCACCGGGTTCCCCGCGGAGGGCCTGCGCGTGTTCGCCTCGGCCGCCGCCGCCTCGGCCGCCGAGGCCCGTCTCGCCGGAGACATCGACGAGGCCGGCTACCACGCAGCCTTCGGGGAGGCCGCCGCGGTCATCGGCGCCCGGCTGTACGAGATAGCGGGCGACCCGCTCTTCCGCGAGGCGATCACCTGGCAGAACCCCGGTGTGCTGGCGTCCCTGGACGGGCTGCGCGCGGCCGGCCCCGACGCCCCGCCGGACCGCAAGACCCGCCGCCGGCAGGCGGTGGTGGCCCGCTACTGGCAGCGCTACTGCGCCAAGAACGACACCATCGGCTTCTTCGGCCCGGTGTGCTGGGTCCGGCTGACCGACGACGACACTGTGGTGACGGCTCGTCCGGGACCGGGCCTGGTGACCGGGCGGCAGGTGTACTTCGAGTGGTGGGCCCTGGCGGCGTTCGCGGACCGGCTGGCCTGCGATCCGCGCTTCCGGCCGCATCTTCCCGTGGCACTCCAGCCCCAACTCGCCGTACGCGGAGGGGTGTTGCACCGTCCCGTGGCCCCGCCCGTGGAGCTCACCCCCGCCGAGGCGGCACTGCTGGGCCTGCTGACCGGGCCGCGCCCGGCCGCCGGGCTGGTGGCCGAGCTCGTCGCGGACAGCGGCAACCCCGTCCGCCGCAGCGCTGACGGGTTCATGCTGCTGGAGCGCCTCACCGAGCGCGGCGTGCTGCGCTGGGGCATCGACCTGCCGCTGAACCTCACCGCCGAACCGACCCTGCACGCGGCCATCGACGCGATCGGCGATCCGGCCGCCCGCGAGGCCGCCCGCGAGGAGTTCGGCCGGCTGGACGCCGCCCGCTCCGTGGTGGCCGCCGCGGCCGGCGACCCGGCCGCCCTGCACGCCGCGACGGTCCGGCTGGACGAGGTGTTCACCGAGCTGACCGGGCTCGACAGCCGGCGCAGGGCGGGGCAGACGTACGCCGGACGCACGCTGTGCCACGAGGACTCCGTGCGCGACCTGGAGCTGTCGTTCGGCCGGCCGCTGCTCGAGGAGCTGGCGCCCGCACTCGACGTGCTGCTCACGGCCGCGCGCTGGCTCAGCCACACCCTGGCGTCGGCGTACCGGCAGGCGCTGCGGGAGGTCTACGCCGACCTGTGCGCCGACCTCGGCACCCGGGAAGTGCCTCTGGGCGATCTGCGCTATCTAGCCCACGGCTTGTTCTTCGGCGCCGGCCGACGGCCGGTCGACGACGTCGTGGCCGCCTTCGCCGACCGGTGGGCCGAGCTGACGGGCGGGACGGAACCGGCACCGGGCACCCGCCGGGTGCGGCTGCGCTCAGCGGAGCTGTCCGCCCGGGCCGCCGAGCTGTTCGCCGCGCCGGGGCCCGGCTGGTCCACCGCCCGTATCCACAGCCCGGACCTGCAGATCGCCGCGCCCAGTCTGGAGAAGCTGGCCGCCGGCGACTACACGGTGGTGCTCGGCGAGCTGCATGCGGCGTATCTGACGCTGTGCACCGGCGTGTTCAGCCGGGCCCACCCCCGGCCGGGCGCCCTGCGGTCCGCAATCGACCGGGATCTCGGGAGGGACCGGGTGCAGCTGCTGCTGCCGGAGGACTTCCCCCGGATGACCGCCCGGGTCGCAGACCTGCTGTGGTCGCCGGACAACTGGCAGCTCGGCTTCGTACCGGCGCCCGGCGCCGAGCACTCCCGGCTGCTCCCGGTCACCGCGCTGACGGTGACCGAGCGGGACGACGACCTGGTGGCGCAGCACACCGACGGGCAGGAGTGGCCGCTGCTGGAGCTGTTCGCCGACTTCCTGTCCATGCACACGGCGGACGCGTTCAAGCTGGTCGCGGCCGGCCCGCACACCCCCCGGGTGACGATCGACCGGCTCGTCGTGGAGCGCGAGACCTGGCGCAGCACGGTCGGGGCGACCGGCCTGGCCACGGCCAAGGGCTATGCCGAGCGGTATCTCGCGGCCCGGCGCTGGGCATCGGAACTCGGTCTGCCGGACCGGGTGTTCATCCGTCTCGGCACCGAACTCAAGCCCACATACGCGGATCTGACCAGCCCGCCGCTGGTGTACTCGCTCGCGTCCATGGTGCGCCGCGCCTGTCTGGACGGCGGGCCCGACGTCGAGGTGGTGGTCACGGAGGTGCTGCCGCTCCCCGAGGACACCTGGGTGCCGGATGCCGCCGGCCGCACCTATTACTCGGAGCTGCGCGTGCAGGTCCGCGATCCGCTCGTGCCGCCGCACGCCGCGGGGAGCGCCGATGACTGAGGCCGTGCCCGAGCGCTGGGGCAGGGGAGAGTTGCTCGCGGCGGCCGAACCGACCGTGCCGCAGGCCGTCGTGGCGGCGGCGCGGCGGCACCCCGGCGCAATCGCTGTGCGGCAGGGCCGCCGTGCGATGACCTACGCCGAACTGGTCGCCTCGGCCGGCGGACTCGCCCGGACGCTGTGTGACCTCGGCGTCGGCCCCGAGGCCACGGTCGGTGTGTGCGGCCGGCGCCGGCCGCACACGATCGCGGCGATGCTGGGCGTCATGCTCGCGGGCGGTGCCTATGTGCCGCTGGACCCTACGCACCCCCGCGACCGGCTGCTGGCCGTTCTCGACGACGCCGGTGCGGAGCTCGCGGTCGTCGACGCCGAGGGCCGCGCACTGCTCGCAGACGCGGCGCCGGACCGGCTGTTCGTGACCGCACCGGCCGGCGGCCCGGCCTCCCCGGACCACCCGTCCCTGGGCCACCCGGTCCTGGAGGCCCTGTCCCCGGACAACCCGGCGTACGTGATGTACACCTCCGGCTCGACCGGCGCCCCGAAGGGCGTGGTCGTCACCCATCGCAGCGTGACGGCGTTCCTGACGGCCTCCGCACACCGATTCGGGATCGGTACGGACACGATCGCCCTGGCCACCGCGTCGTTCGGCTTCGACGTGAGCGTCCTGGAGGTCTTCACCACGCTGGCCGCCGGCGGCACCGTCGCCCTGGTGCCGGAGGCCGACCGCCGTTCACCGGAGCGGCTCGGCCGCTTCGCCGCCGCCCACCACGTCACCTGGGCCACCCCGCCGGTGTCGATGCTGCCGCTGCTGGACCCGGCCGATTTCGCCGCGCTGCGGGTGCTCGTGGCCACCGCCGAACCGGTGGCGCCCGATCAGGTGCGGCGCTGGGCGGGCACCGCCGAGGCGCCGAGGCTGCGCTTCGTCAACGCCTACGGCCCGACGGAGACCACAGTCGAGGCCACCGCCCACGACGCCGTCGGCGACTGGACCCGGCCGGTGCCGATGGGCCGCCCGCTGCCGAACCTGCGCGTGTACGTGGTGGACGCGGCGCTGCGCCCGGTGCCCGTCGGCACGGCGGGCGAGCTGTTGGTCGGGGGCACCGGGCCGGCCCGGGGATACCTCGGACGGCCGGGCCTGACCGCGCAGTGGTTCGTCGCCGACCCCTTCTCCGGGTCGGGCGGGCGGCTCTACCGCACCGGCGACCTGGCGGCCTGGGAACCGGACGGAGCCCTGCGCTACCTCGGCCGTGCCGACCGGCAGCTCAAGGTTCGCGGTCACCGCGTCGAGCCGGGGGAGGTGGAGGCCGCTCTGGCCGGCCACCCAGAGGTACGTCAGGCGGTCGTCGACCTGGTCCCGACCGCGGCGGGACCCCTGCTGACGGCGTTCCTGACACCCGCGCGGGCACCGTCGGACGCGGCCCTGCGCGAGCACTGCGCCCGGCTGCTGCCGGCGGCCATGGTGCCCGCGCGTTTCGTCCGGCTCGACGCGCTGCCGCGCAACGCGTCCGGCAAGACCGACCGGGCGGCGCTGCACGAGCTGGCGTCACCGGCCACCGCGGAACCCGGCGACGGCTGGCAGCCGGACAGCGAGGAGGCGGCCGTGGTCGCCCGGGCCTGGGCCGACGTGCTGGGCGTGCCGGTGCGCTCCGGCGACGACACCTTCTTCGACGCCGGCGGCCACTCCCTCGGCGCGATGAGGCTGGTCGCCCGGCTGCGGGCCGACCTGGACCGGGACGTACGGATCGAGGACGTCCTGCGCGGCCGTACGGTCGACGGCCTCGCCGCCGCCCTGGCCGCTGCCGCGCCGGCCGGCCCTGAGCTGACGCGCGGCAACCCGCCGGCGCTGTCGGCTGCGCAACGGCGGCTGTGGTTCCTCGACCAGCTCACGGCTCAGAGCGGCGCCTACAACATCGCGCTGGCGCAGCGGCTGCACGGCCCGCTGGACCCGGCGGCGCTCCGGTCCGCCCTGGCCGAGGTCGCCCGGCGGCACGAGGTGCTGCGCTGGCGGATACCGACCGTCGACGGCGCGCCGGCCGTGGTGATCGACCCACCCGGCGACATCCCCCTGCCGGCCACCGATCTGACGACACTGCCGCCGGCGGAGCGGGCCGACGCCCTGGCCGCACAGCTCACGCAGGCCGCCGGGTCCCGCTTCGACCTGGCCGCCGACCGGCTCTGGCGGGCCCGCCTGCTCCGGGTCGGCGAGGACGAGCACGTGCTGGCCGTCACCGCCCACCACGCCGTCTTCGACGGCTGGTCTCAGGGACTGTTCCTGCACGACCTGGGCACGGCGTACGCGCGCCGCGCGGCGCCGCTGCCACCCGCGGCGGCCTCGTTCGCCGACTACGTGGCCTGGCGGGCGGACCGGGCGAACCGCCGCGCCGACACCGACCTGCGCTGGTGGCTGGAGCACCTCGACGGCGTGCCGCCCGTGCTGGAACTGCCCGGCGACCACCCCCGATCGGCCGAGCAGACCTTCCGGGGCGGACGCGTGGAGACGCTCCTCGGGGCGGGGACCACCGCGGCGGTGCACGCGCTGGCCCGTGACTGCGGGGCGACGCCGTCGGCGGTGCTGCTGGCCGTGCTCGGCCAGCTCGCCGGACGGCTCGCCGGGCGCGACGACCTGGTCATCGGCACACCCGCGGTGGACCGCAGGCACCCCGCGTTCCTGGATCTCGTGGGCTTCTTCATCGAGGTGGTGCCGCTGCGGCTGCGTCCGGCCGCCGCCCGGAGCTTCCGGGCACAGGTGCGGGACACCCGGGACGAGCTGCTCGACGCCCTGGCCCATCCCGAGGCACCCGTCGAGCGCCTGGTGGAGGCGCTGCGGCTGCCCCGCGACGCGTCCCGCCAGCCGCTGGTCCAGGTGCTGTTCAACGCCTACAACTTCCCGCAGCCGCAGCTCGAACTGCCCGGACTGGACGTCACGGCGGAGCCCGTACCCGTGCCCGGGGCCCCGTTCGACCTGACCGTGTACGCCGCCGAGGCCGACGGACGCTACCGGATCGAACTCGTCCACAACACCGATCGCTTCACGACCGCCCGCGCGGAGCGGCTCCTCGCCGCCTACGTACACCTGCTGGATGGTTTCCTCGACGCGCCGGACCGCCCGGCCGGGGAGATCGGCCTCGACCCGTACGCCGATCTGTTCGAGGGCACGACCGCCGGGCCCGCGCCGGCCGTGCCGCCGGCCCTCCCGGCGCTCCCCGTCCCCGGCGGCGGCGCCGAGGCGGCCGTCCTGGCCGTCTGGCGGCAGGTCCTGGAGCGCGACGACATCAAGGCCACCGACAACTTCTTCGATGTCGGTGGAACGTCACTGCTGCTCGTCACTGTGCGGCAGCGACTCGAGGACGTGCTCGGCCGGCACCTGAGGGTCGTGGACCTGTTCCACCACCCGAACGTCCGCGCGCTCGCCGCCCATCTCGACGGTGCCGCACCGGCAGCCGGTGCGGACCGCGGCACCGACCGAGGCCGGGCACGCCGCCGCCGCGCACCGGCCCGCGCCGCCCGGTGGCGCGGGCCGAACTGAACAGCACCGCCCGGCTTCCGGACTCGGAGAGGCAAAAATGACTACCCCGCAGGACACCCCCGGCGGCGATGACGACGTCGAACCGATCGCGATCGTGGGAATGGCGTGCCGCCTGCCCGGCGCGGCCGACGTCGACGCCCTGTGGCGCAACCTGGTCGACGGTGTGGTGTCGACCCGCACCGTGCCGCGCACCGAGCTGCTCGCCGCGGGAGTATCCCCCGCAGTGGTCGACGACCCGTCGTACGTGCCGGTGGTGTCCGCCCTGGACCACCCCGAGTCGTTCGACCACGGCTACTTCGGCATGACCCGCCGTGAGGCGGAACTGGCCGATCCGCAGATCCGGCTCTTCCTCGAACTGGCGAACACCGCGCTGCAGCACGGCGGTTACGACGCGACGCGCTTCGACGGGGACATCGGCGTCTACGGCGGGGTCGGGCCCACCCGGTACTACTGGCGGCACCTCGGCGCCAACCGCGCCGTGACCGACGCCCTGGACGGCTCGATGGCCCTGTCCAACGCCAACCTGGCCGACTACGTCACGACCACCACCTCGTACCACCTCGACCTGCGCGGGCCGAGCGTCAGCGTGCACACGGCCTGCTCCACCTCGCTGGTCGCCGTGCACACTGCCTGCGAGTCGCTGCGCGGCGGCGAATGCGATCTGGCCCTGGCCGGCGGCGCGTCCATCGAGCTGCCGCTCAACCACGGCTACCTGCACACCGAGGGCGGGGTGGAGTCCGCCGACGGCCGCTGCCGCCCGTTCGACGCCGACGCGACAGGCACCGTGTGGGCCTCCGGAGGCGCCATGGTGCTGCTCAAGCGGCTGTCCGACGCCCTGGCCGACGGCGATCACGTGCACGCGGTGATCCGCGGCAGCGCGGTCAACAATGACGGCGCCGCCAAGGTGGGCTTCACCGCGCCCAGCGTGGAAGGACAGGCCGCCGTGGTGTCGACGGCCCTGTCCGTGGCCGGGGTCGACCCCCGGACGGTGAGCTACGTCGAGGCCCACGGCACAGCCACCCGCCTCGGCGACCCGATCGAGGTGAGGGCGCTGTCGCAGGCGTACGGCCGGCGGACCGGCGACCGGGGCTGGTGCGGCCTGAGTTCGCTCAAGTCCAACATGGGCCACCTGAGCCAGGCCGCCGGGGCCGCGGGACTGATCAAGGCGGCGCTGGCCCTGCGCCACCAAATAATCCCGCCCAGCGTCGGCTACGAATCTCCCAACCCCGCCATCGACCTCCGCACCGGCCCGTTCTACGTCAACGCCACGCTGGCCAAATGGGACACCGACGGCACGCCGCGCCGGGCCGGGGTCAGCTCGTTCGGTATCGGCGGCACCAACGCGCACGTCATCCTCGAGGAGGCGCCGAGCCCGGCGGGCACCCCGTCGGAGCGGTCCGCGCACCTGCTGCAACTGTCCGCGCGCACCCCCGAGGCCCTGGCCACCGCTGTGGACGATCTCGCCGCGCACCTGGCCGACCGGCCCGAACTGGCCGTCGCCGACGTGGCGCACACGCTGCGGGTCGGCCGGCGCGAGCACCGGCACCGTACGGCGGTCGTCGCCGCCGACAGCGCGGCGGCGGTGGCGGCGCTCAGGGCGGGCAAGCGCCGGCCGGCCGGCGAGGCCGCGCCGGAACGCCCCCGGCTGGCCTGGCTCTTCTCCGGCCAGGGCGCCCAGTACGCCGGCATGGGTGCGGCGCTCTACCGCACCGAGCCCGTCTTCCGCGACACCGTCGACACCTGCGCCGAACTTTTCGCCCCGGAGCTGGGCCTGGACCTGAGGCAGTTGCTGTTCGCCGACGGCAGCGGCCCGGACACCGAGGCCGCACAGGCCGAACGGGAGGCCGCCGACCAGCGGTTGCGCCGCACCGTGTACACCCAGTCGGCGCTGTTCACGGTGGAGTACGCGCTGGCCGTGCTCTGGCGCTCGTGGGGCCACTCTCCCGACGCGATGGTCGGCCATTCCATCGGCGAGTACGTCGCCGCCACCCTCGCCGGGGTGTTCGAACTCCCCGACGCGCTGCGCCTGGTCGCGCTGCGCGGGCGGCTGATGGACACCCTGCCGCCCGGCGCGATGCTCGCCGTGCAGCGGGCGGCCGAGCAGGTGGCGCCGCGGCTGCCCGCCGGGCTGTCGGTGGCCACCGTGAACGGGCCGGGCGTGTGCGTGGTGGCCGGTCCGGCCGACGCGGTCGCGGAATTCGCCGCGGAGCTGGACGCCGAGGGCGTCCGCAGCCGCGAGCTGCGCACCTCGCACGCCTTCCACTCCGCGATGACGGACCCGATCCTCGCCGAGTTCACCGCTGCCGTGGCCGCGGTGCCCCGGCAGGCCCCGCGGTTGCCCTTCCTGTCCAACGTCACCGGCACGTGGTTCACCGCGGAGGATGCCGCGGACCCGGCGTACTGGGCGCGGCACCTGCGCGGCACCGTCCGTTTCGGGGACTGCGTCGGCACCCTGCTGGCCGACGGCGAGTGGGCGTTCGTGGAGTGCGGTCCGGGCCGGCAGCTCGCCGGGCTGGTGCGGATGCAGACCGGCCGCGACGCGCTGGTGCTGCCCAGCCTGCCCGGACCGACCGAGTCCGCCGACGACCCGACCGTCTGTTACACCGCCGCCGGCACGCTGTGGACCCGCGGATTCCCGCTGGACTCGGAGGCGTTCGGGCAGCGGGCGGCCCGGGTGCCGCTGCCGGCCTACCCGTACGAAAGGGTCCGCTGCTGGATCGAGCCGGATCCGCCGGAGACCGCGGCCGCGAAGACCGAGGACACCACCGGTGCGGGTGCCGACGACGGGATCCCGGCCGATCCGGCCGAGTGGTTCCAGGTACCGGTGTGGCGGCAACTGGCCCCCACCCCCGCGGCCCGGCCGGACCCCGCCTGTGTGCTCTTCGACACCGAGGACGGCACGGACGGCCTGTCCGCCGCGCTGACCCGGGCCGGGACGGCGGTGACCCGGGTGCGCCCCGGCAGCGGCTACGCCCGCGACGGCGCCGGCGGCCACACCGTGCGCCCCGCCGAGCCGGACGACTACCTCGCCCTGGTGCGGGCCCTGCTGGCCGACGGGGTCCTCACCGAGGGCGTACGGGTCGTACACGCCTGGTCGCCGGCCCCCGGGACCGGCGAGGGCCGCGTCGAGGCCGCCTGGTCGGCCCAGGAGCACGGCTACCTCAGCCTCGTCTGCCTTGCCCGGGCCCTGGCCGCCGAGGCCGCCGACCTCCCCGTGCACCTCGATGTGGTCACCGCCGGGGTGCACGACGTCGTCGGGGGCGACGCGCGGCGCCCCGAGCACGCGACCGTGGCCGGGGCCGTGCTCGCCGTCAACCGGGAGCTGCCCGCCGTCACCGCCCGCCATCTCGATCTCGACGCCGGGCAGGCCGGTACCGGCCGGGCCGCGGACCGGCTGGTCGCCGCGCTGTGGCGCGACCCCGGCCACGACCGGGACCGGCCGCTGGCGCTGCGTGGCGGCCGGCTCTGGGTACGCGGCTTCGACCGGGTGCCGCTGCCGGACGGCGGGGCCGGCCCGTGGCGTACCGGCGGCGTCTATCTGATCACCGGCGGCTACGACGGCCTCGGACTGGCGGTGGCGGAGGACCTGGCCCGCCGCTTCCGGGCACGGCTGGTCCTGCTCGGCCGCTCCGGACTGCCGTCGCGGGACCGGTGGTCCGCGCTGCGCGGCACCTCCGGCCGCGCCGGCACCGCGGTCACTGCCGTGGAGCGGATGGAGGCCGCGGGCGGGGAGGTGCTGCCGGTGGCCGCCGACGTGTGCGATCCGGCCGGCCTGCGGCGGGTCCGCGAAGAGCTCCTGGCACGGTTCGGGCGGCTGGACGGCATCATTCACTCGGCGGGCCTGCCGGGCGACGGCATGCTCGAGGTCAAGAATCTCGACGCCGCTCGCGCGGTGCTCGCCCCGAAGGTGGCCGGAACACTGGCCCTGCAGACCGCGTTCGGGGACCTTCCCCTGGACACGGTGGTCCTGTTCTCCTCGGTGTCCTCGGTGGTCGGCGGCATCGGCGACACGGACTACACCGGCGCCAACGCCTTCCTGGACGCCTACGCCGCCTCGGCGCACGGCTGGTCGGCCCCGGTGTTGTCGCTGGGCTGGGGCGCCTGGGCCCGGATCGGGATGGCCGCCCGCTCCACCGCACGCGATCACCCGGGCCGGACGGCCGCCTCCGGCGGCGCGGCGGCACCCGGCCGGACCGGCGCCGTGCCGATCGCCCACCCGGTGCTGACCGAGCTGGTGCCGGCCTCCGGCGGCGCCCCCGCGTACTGCCGCGGCACCGTCTCGGCCGAACAGCACTGGCTGCTCGACGAGCACCGCATCGGCGGGGTGCCCGTGGTGCCCGGCACCGGCCAGCTCGAACTCGTCCGCGCGGCGGTGACGGCCTGGCGGCCCGCGCCGGACGGGGAGAGTGAACTGGAGCTGTCCGACATCGTGTTCACCGAGCCGATCACCGCAGCCGACGGCACGCGGACGGAGGTCCGCGTCGCACTGCGGCCGGACGCCGACGGGGTGGAGTTCACCGTGTCCAGCGTGCGCGACGACACCGTGCGCACCCACACCCGCGGCCACGCCGCGTGGGTCCGGCCGGACGGTACCGCGCGGCTCGACCTCGCGGCGGTCCGCCGGCGGTGCGCCGAGTCGGCGGCGGAGGCCGAGCGCTTCGACGAGCAGCTCGACGGCAACCCGGTCCTGACGTTCGGGCCGCGCTGGCGCTGCCTTCGCGAGGCGTGGATCGGCACCGACGAGGAACTCGTCCGCCTGGTCCCGGCCGAGGCGGACGGCGCCGACTGGCCGCTGCATCCCGCACTGCTGGACGTGGCGACCATGCCGGTCGGGCCGGGCGGCGGCGGTACCCGGCTGCCGATCGGCTACGGCCGCGTGCGCATCCACGCCCCGCTCGACTCCGCGGTGTGGGTGCACCGGTGGCGCGACGGCGCGCACGACGACACCGCCGCGGTCGTCTCCTGGGACTTCGCCGTCACCGATGACGGCGGACGCCCGCTCGTCACGGTCGCCGACTTCATGCTGCGCGCCGTCGAACCGGACGCGATACGCGCGGCGGTCGCCACGACGCCGGAACCCGCGGCGTCGGACGCCGAGCCCGCGGACCCCTGGGCGATCATGCCCGCCGACGGTCTGGAAGCGCTCCACCGGGTGGTGGCCGCGGCGCCGGCGGCACACGTGCTGATCACCCCGGGGCAGTACGACGCCATGCTGCGCGGCAGCGCCGAGCGGGCCGAGCGGGCCCTGGCCGTGCTGCGCGGCGAGACCTGCGAACCGGTCGTCGCCGGACCGTCCGGCCCGGGCATGGCCGGCGACGACGAGCTGGCGGCCACCGTCGGCCGGGTCTGGTCGGCGGTCCTCGGCGAGGAGGACATCGCCGAGGACGACGACTTCTTCGCGCTGGGCGGGAATTCGCTCGTGGCCGTGCAACTGGTCGCGCAGATCCGCAAGGCCACCGGGGTACGGCTGCCGATGCGGACGCTGTTCGACGCCCCCACGGTCGCGGGCATGGCCACGCGCATCGCCGAACTGCGGGCGGCACAGCCGGAGCCGACGACCGCGCGCTCCGCTCCGGAGGCCACGACGATTCCGGTCCTCCCGCGCCCGCGCCCGAGCTGAGCGGGGGCGGCCCGGTGGTCAGGGCCGGCCGGGCGGCTCCGGATCGATGATCTGGAGCCGCAGCTCGGAGGAGTACCGCCGGCCCTGCCCATCGGCCAGCCAGGCGTGCTCGGCCGTGGGCAGCGCCTCGGTGACGATCACCTCCACGTCGTCGCCGCCCTTGGCCCGGGCCCCGCGCAGCATGGTGCAGAGCAGGCGCACGTACACCGGGCTGGTGAAGTCGACGAACTGCGGCTTGATGTCGGTGGCGACCCGGACGTAGACCTGCTCGGGCATGTCCGCGGCCCGCCGCCAGCGGCGGGCCGCCACGTACCGCTGCTGCTCGCCGGTGACGTCGGCCAGCCCGCCGGCGCCGACCGTGGACCGCCAGGTGCGGCGGACGAGCACGAGGTCGTCCACCGTGATCCGCGGCGTGTGGCCGTCGGCGCCGGCCAGCTTCCAGGTGTCGAACGCCTGCAGGCCCAGCATGTTCGCGAAGACCTCGAGGATCGGCCACCGCCGGCCGTCCTCCGCCCGGGCGACGAGCCCGTCCGGTACCTCCGCGACGGTCAGGGCCGTGACCGGTACGAGCCGGTCGGGGTCTGCCCCCGGGGCCGGGACGAAGCCCAGTTCCACATCGTCCGGCCCGTGCATCCAGTACGCGTTGCGGGAGCAGTGCCGCGGCCAGTCGTGCGGCAGCAGCAGACGGACCCGGCTGTCCGGCAGGTCTGCGGCCAGGGCCTCGCGCAGCACCTGCGGTTCGGGGTGCCCGAGTGCGAAGAACTGCGTGTCGAACGCGGCGGAGGCGATGTGCAGTTCGCCGAGGACGAGGGTGTAGTCGCCGCGGGCCAGCGCCTCGGCGTCGGTGGCGCACAGGTGCACGTCCGGGCTGTGCACCCGTGCCTCGGACCAGCCCGGCCGGTCGGCGGGGAACGCCTCGGCGACACGGGCGCCGAGCTCCTCGGCGGTGAACCGCAGCTCGGCGGTGCCGTGGCGGACGTCCTCCAGGCCGAGCACCGCCGTCCACCGGCCCAGGAAGTCGGCGACCACCGGGTCCGCGGGCCGCTCGTCGCCGAAGACCAGCGCCTGGGCCATGAACCACAGCTCCCGCAGCGGCACCTCCGCATCGCCGGCGTCGGCGGCCAGCTCGCGGTACAGCTCGGTGAGCGCCGCCGTGTACGCCGCCGCGATCCGGGCCGACAGCCAGCGCGCCGACTGCAGCAGCGGCGCCAGGCCGGCCAGCCGGGCCAGCACGTCCCCGCCGACGGTGACGTCCAGGTCGCGGACGCTGTCCAGGTGGCACAGCGTGCGGCCGGCGTACGTCTCGCCGGGCCGCCGCCGGGCGTCTTGGCCGGTGATACCGGTGAAGGTGTCCTCCAACGCGGCCATGGCCCGGGCGAGTTCGTCCGGTCCGTCGGCGGACGCCACCGCGTCGCGGGCGTCGCACAGCCGGTCCATCGTCCCCAGCGCCCACGCCCGGGCCCCGGCGTCGCCGATGCCGTCCAGCAGCTCGCGCAGCAGCCGCTCGGCGCCGAGGTCCATCGGCAGGTCGAAACCGAGCCGCAGGACCCCGGCGGCGGTGAGCTCGTCGAGCTGGGCGTACACGTCGGCCGGGCGGCGGAACGTGCCGGCCGCGGTCAGCCCGGCCGCGAGCTCGCCCGCCCGCCGGCGCCCGTCGCAGCGGGCCACCAGCTCGGCGGCGCCGGCCGGCAGGTCCTGCGCGGGCCGGTTCGGCCACACCAGCCGGCGGCCGTCGAGACGCAGGTGCGGCTGCCTGGCCACGGGCAGCCAGGGACGCAGCCGTTCGTCGGTCGCGATGTGCGCCGCCAGCGCGTCGAGCGCCCACCACTCGAAGTGCACCGCGGTGTCCCGGACGAGCGCCGGCCCGTGCCGGACCTCCAGTCGCGGACCGCCGTTGTCCACCGTCGACCAGCACATCGGACCGAAGAAGCCGATCGTGTCGTTCTTGGTGCAGTACCGCTGCCAGTACTTGGCGACGATCTCCTCCCGGCGGCGGCGGCGTTCGTTCCGCCGCGCCGCAGGCCCGTCGCGCAGCACCCCGGCCACGGAGCTGAGCGCTCCGGGGTTCTGCCAGGTGACCGCCTGGCGGAACAGCGGATCGGCGCACACGTCGTGGACGGCCCGGCCCAGTTCGGTCATCGCGGCCGCGAACGCGGCGTCGACCTGGGCGGCTTCACCGGCACCTTCCAGGTGCCGGTCCACGGCCCGGGCCAGCTCCGGCGCGCAGAACGCGGCAACGCCGTCGGCGGGGAACCCGGCGGAGCGCACCAGGGTGTGCCGCCACACGCTCCACGAGGTGCCGGGCAGGGGGACGAGATGGTCGGACAAGGTGGTCACCGGCTCCTGATCAGTGGATGCTGCGGGTGAAACGACGCACGGCCCAGGCGGCCGACAGACCCCCTACGACGACCACGATCACCAGTGCCCGGACCACCGAGGGGTCGCTGTAGGTGCCGGCGAACAGCGCCCGGGAGGCGACCACCGCGTGCTGCACCGGATTGAACTCGGAGGCCAGGCGCAGCCAGTCGGGGGCGTAGGCGACCGGGATGAGAATGCCGGACGTCAGCATCAGGGGCAGGTTGATGATGTTGGCCAGGGCCGCGAGGGACATCTCCGAGCGCACGACGGTCGCCAGCGCGTACGACAGCGAGGTCGCCGCCAGGGCCACGAACGCCATCAGCACGAAGGTCAGCAGCAGCGGTCCGGCCCGCAGCGGGAAGCCGAACGGCACGGCGAGGGCCACCAGGACCGAGCCCTGGACGAGCAGCATGAAGATGTCCCGCGCGCACCGGCCCAGCAGCAGCGCCGTCCGGCTGACCGGCGTGACCCGCATCCGCTCCAGCAGTCCGGCGTGGATCTCGCTGACCAGGCCCACGCCGGCGAAGATGGTGCCGAACACGGCGATCTCCACCAGGAGTCCGGGCAGGAACACCGAATAGGACTGGTCGCGGGACATGCCCAGCGAACGCTCCCACAGCGGCCCGAAGAGCACCACGAAGTACACGGGCGGAGCCAGCGCGACCAGCACCATGAGCGGTTCACGCAGGCTCAGCCGCAGGGACCGGGTGAAGACGATCCAGATCTCCCGCGCCAAGGTGATCACACCGGGCCTTCCTCGTCGGCCAGTGAGCGCCCGGTGTGGGCCATGAAGACATCGTCGAGGCTGGGCTGGTGCAGTTCGATGGCCACCGGTCTGGTGCCGGCCTCGTGCAGCGCGCCGAGCAGGCCGGGAATCGCCGTGGTGCCGTCGGGTACGTGCAGCCGGAGCTGCTGCCGGCGGGTGTCGGCCTGCTGCAGGCCCGGTTCCCGCGCCAGCACCGCGGCGGCGGTCGCCGCGTCGGTCCCGTCGGCGAACCGAAGGGTCACCACGTCGCCGCCGACGGCCCGCTTCAGTTCGGCGGGCGAGCCGACCGCGACGACGGTCCCGTGGTCCATGACGGCCACCCGGTCGCACAGCGCGTCGGCCTCGTCCAGGTAGTGCGTGGTGACGAAGATCGTGGTGCCGGCGGCTCTCTGCCGGCGCACCTCCTGCCACAGGTCGCTGCGGCTCGCCGGATCGAGTCCCGTGGTCGGCTCGTCGAGGAACAGCAGCACCGGTTCGTGCACGACGCCCAGGGCGATGTCCACCCGCCGCCGCTGGCCGCCGGAGTAGGTGCCGCACTGCCGGTCCGCGAAGTCCGCCATGCCGAGCGCGTCGACGACCTCGGCCGCGCGGCGCGTGGCGGCCGCCTTCGACATGCCGTGCAGGCGCCCCTGCATCACCAGTTCCTCGCAGGCCGTGACCAGCCGCCAGGTGGCCGGGCCCTGGGCCACGTAACCGATCCGCCGGCGCACCCGGCGCGGGTGCCGGCGCAGGTCGGCGCCGGCCACCGTGGCCTCGCCGCCGTCCGGCGGCAGAAGCGTGGTCAGCATCCGCATCAGGGTCGACTTGCCGGCGCCGTTCGGGCCCAGGAAGCCGAATATCTCCCCCTCGGCGACGTCCAGGTCGAGATCGCGCACCGCCGGCACGCTGACCTTGCGGCTGCGGAAGGTCTTGCACAGACCACGGGCCTCGATCACGACGTCGGCCCGGCATCCTCCATCGACCGCACCAGGCTCCGGGGCCGCATGTCCGTCCAGTGCGTCTCGACGTAGTCCAGGCACGACTGGCGGCTGTCCTCCGGGTGCGCCACCGTCCAGCCCGCGGGCACCTCGGCGAACGAGGGCCACAGCGAGTGCTGGCCCTCGTCGTTGACCAGGACCAGGAAGCGGCCCTCGGCGTCGTCGAACGGATTGGTCATGGTGTTCTGCTCCTTCAGGGCTGTGGTCTCAGGCGGATGTCGAGCTCGGCGCCGATCCGGCGCAGGTGCTCGGGCCGGGTCATGTCGTCGTGCGCGCACGCGATCCGGTGCACGCGCAGGTCACCGGTGGTGTGATCGGCCCAGGCCGCCGGCCGGGCCGCTCCGGGTTCTCCGGTCGCGTGGAACAGGTCGATGTCCCCGTCGAAGAGCCCGGGGCGGTGCGCCCCGGCCAGCCGGGCGTTGTTGGCCACCACCCCGGCCAGCTCGGAGGCCAGGCCGGCGGCCGTGTCCGGGCCCAGCAGGCGGTGCAGCGCGGCCACCGGGTCGACGGGGGCGTCCAGTTCGCCGTCGGCCACCGGATAGGCGTCGAGCAGGGCCAGCAGCCCGACCGGCGCCCCCTCGTGCCGCAGCCGCACGGCCAGCTCGTGCGCCACCAGCCCGCCGTACGACCAGCCGAGCAGGTGGTACGGGCCGGTGGGCTGCACGGAGCGGATCTGCTCGAGGTGGTCGGCGGCGACCTCGGTGAGCGAGCCGGGCAGCGGGCGGCCAGGAGCCGCGAGCCGGGACTGCAGGCCGTAGATCGGCCGCTCGGGGTCCAGGTGCCGCAGCAGGCCCGTGTAGCACCAGGCGAGGCCGGCGATCGGCGCCACGCAGAACAGCGGCGCCAGGCTTCCCGTGGTGCGGATCGGCAGCAGCACGCCCAGCCCGCGTTCACCGCCGCCGTCCAGCCGCGCGGCGAGACCGCCCGCCGTCGGGTGCTCGAACAGCAGGCCGAGGCCCAGTTCGGCGCCCAGCTCGGCCCGGATCCGGCCGGCCAGCGTGGCGGCCAGCAGCGAATGGCCGCCGAGGTCGAAGAAGTTGTCGTCGACGCCGACGCGCGGCACGCCGAGCACCTCGGCGAAGAGCTGGCACAGCAGCTCCTCGCGGTGGCTGCGGGCGGCGAGGCCCGCGCGGGCGGCCGGCGGCGCGGGGAGCGCCCGGCGGTCGAGCTTGCCGTTCGGCGTCCGCGGCAGCGCCGCGAGCGCGACGATCGCGTTCGGCAGCATGTAGGGCGGCAGGGTTCGGCCCGCGTGCGCGCGCAGCGCCGCCGGGTCGACGCCACCGCCCGCCTCCGGTACGACATAGGCCACCAGCCGCCGGTCGCCGGGCCGGTCCTCGCGCGCGACGACCGCCGCCCGGGCCACATCCGGATGGGAGACCAGGGCCGCTTCGACCTCGCCCGGCTCGATCCGGAACCCGCGGAGCTTGATCTGCTGGTCGGTCCGGCCGCAGTACTCCAGCTGCCCCGCGGACGTCCAGCGGGCCAGGTCGCCGGTGCGGTACATGCGCTCGCCGGGCCGTCCCCACGGGCAGGCCGTGAACCGTTCGGCGGTCGGCGCGGGCCGGCGCAGATAGCCGTTCGCGAGCCCGGCGCCGGCGAGGTACAGCTCCCCGGTCACCCCGGGCGGGAGCGGCTGCAGCCGTTCGTCGAGCACGTAGGCCCGGGTGTTGGCCAGCGGAGTGCCGATCGGCTGCGCGTCCACCGGGCCGGAGAGGCGGGCCGCGGTGGACCACACGGTGGTCTCGGTCGGACCGTACAGGTTGGTGAGCTCGCCGCCGGGGCCGGACAGCCGGCCGACCAGCCCGGCGGGCAGCGCCTCGGCGCCGGTGAACTTCCGCAGCCCGGGCAGCAGTTCCGGGACGGATTCGGCCAGGGACTGCCACAGCGAGGGGGTGGCGTGCACGACGGTGACCGAGGTCTCCGCGCACCGCCGGGCCAGTGCCACCGGGTCGCGGACCGTCCGCGGACCGGCCGGCACGACGGCGGCGCCGCTCAGCAGCGGACCGTAGAGCTCCGGCACCGACATGTCGAAGGCCGCGGTGGTCACCGACAGCATCCGGTCGCGAGGGGTCAGCCGCAGGATGCCGCGCAGGGCGGCCAGCAGGTTGGCGAGGGCCCCCCGGCCGATGACGACGCCCTTGGGCGGGCCGGTGGTCGCCGAGGTGTAGATGACGTACGCCGGGTCGGACGCGGACGGCGGCCGGGCCGCATCGCCCGGGGCGGTGCCCGGACAGCCGGCCTTGGCCAGGTCGCCGTCGTCCGGCACCGCCTCCAGCACCAGATCGGGTGCGGCATCGTCGAGTACGTGACGCAGGCGGTCGGAGGGGTGGTCGGGGTCCAGTGGCAGGTACGCCGCTCCGGCCTTGAGCACCGCGAGCACAGCGACCAGGAACTCCTCGGTCCGCGGCAGCAGCAGGGCGACCAGCGCGCCCGGGCCGACGCCCCGGCCGATCAGATGGTGCGCGAGCCGGTTGGCCCGCCGGTCGAGGCCGATGTAGCTGAGCGTGCCGGTCTCGCCGATGACGGCGTCGGCCTCCGGGGTGCGCAGGACCTGCTGCTGGAACGCGGTCACGACGTCCGGGGCCGCCGGAGCCCCGGTGGCGTTCCACTCGTGGAGCAGGCGCCGGCGCTCGGGGCCGGTGAGCAGCCGCGGGTGGCTGACGGGCTGGTCGATGTCGGCGGCCATGGCGCGCAGCAGCATCCCGAACCACCGGTGGAATGCCTGCGCGGTGCCGCGGTCGTACAGATCGCCGCGGTAGCCGAGGTGGCAGTCCAGGCCCTGCGGTGCGCCGTCGGTTCCGCGCCGCTCGGTGACCTCGAAGAACAGGTCGAACTGGGCGGTGGCCGGTTCGACCGGCAGTTCCTCGAAGCCGCCGTCCGCCGCCGTGGCCGTCTGCAGCGACAGCACCACCTGGAACAACGGATGCCGGGCCGGTGTCCGGGCCGGGTTGAGCGCCTCGACCAGGGACTCGAACGGCAGGTCCGCGTGCGCGTAGGCGGCCAGGTCCGCCTTCCGCACCCGCTCCAGCAGTTGGCGGAACGTCGAATCGCCGCCGGTGTCGGCCCTCAGTACCAGGAAGTTGACGAAGCAGCCGACGAGCCGGTCCAGGGACGCGTCGCCGCGGCCGGACACCGGCGTGCCGATCGGGATGTCGGTGCCCGCGCCCAGCCGGGTCAGCAGGGCGCTCAGCGCCGTCTGCAGCACCATGAACAGGGTGGTCCCGGTGCGCCTGGCGACACCCAGCAGGCGCGCGTGCAGGTCGGCGTCGACACCGAGGGTGACGGTACCGCCGTGGTCGCCGGTCGCGGCGGTGCGCGGCCGGTCCGTCGGGAGCGGGGTGCAGTCGGGCAGGCCGGCGAGCGTGCGGCGCCAGTGCTCCAGCTGGCGGGAGTGCCGGCTGTCGGGCCGGTCCGGCGCGCCGAGCAGGCTGCGCTGCCACAGGGTGACGTCGGCGTACTGGACCGGCAGCGGCTGCCACGCGGGGGCGCGGCCCGCCAGCCGGGACTCGTACGCGGTGTACAGGTCGTCGGCGAGGACCCCCACCGACCAGCCGTCGCCGGCGATGTGGTGCAGGACGAGCAGCACGACTGATTCGCCGGTGCCGGCGGTGAACAGGTGGGCGCGCAGCGGGGTCTGTGTGGCGAGGTCGAAGCCGCGGCCGAGCGCCGCGGCCATCGCCGCGGGCACGTCCTCGGGGGCGCACCCGACGGTGCTCAGCGGTGCCCAGCCGTCGGCCAGCACGTGCTGGTAGGGGACGCCGTCGGGCCCGGTGGGGAACACCGTGCGCAGGCTTTCGTGCCGGGCCACGACGTCGTCGAGGGCGTGTCGCAACGCCGTGGCGTCCGCGACGCCGGGCAGCCTCAGTGCCAGCGGCATGCTGTTGTTGACGGCGCCGCCGGCGAGCTCGTTGAGGAACCAGAACCGCCGCTGCCCGTACGAGAGCGGCAGCCGCGCCGGCCGGGTGGCCGGCTCCGGCCGCGGGCGCACCGGACTGCCCTCGCGGTCGGCCAGCTCCGCCGCCAGGGCGGCTGGGGTGGGGTGCTCGAACAGCGTCCGGATGTCCACGTCCGCCCCGAGGGCGTCCCGCATCCGGCCGGTCAGCCGGGTGGCCAGCAGGGAGTGGCCGCCGAGGTCGAAGAAGTCGTCGTCGGCGCCGACCACGGGCGCGCCCAGCACGTCGGCGAACAGTTCGCACAGCACCTGTTCGGCCGGGGTACGGGCCGCCCGGGTACCGGCCGCGGCGGGCAGCGGCGCGGGCAGCGCCTTGCGGTCGAGTTTGCCGTTGGGGGTGACGGGCAGTTCGTGGAGCGCCACCACGGCGGCCGGCACGAGGGCGCGTGGCAGCGCCCGGGCCAGGCTCCGCCGCGCCGCGGCCCCGTCCAGCCGGGCGCCGGGCGCCGGTACCGCGTAGGCCACCAGGCGGGCGTCACCGGGCCGGTCCTCGCGGACGACCACGGCCGCCCGCGCCACCGCGGGGAGCGCGGTGACGGCGGCCTCGATCTCGGCGAGCTCCACGCGCACCCCGCGTATTTTCACCTGCTGGTCGGCGCGCCCCAGGAACTCCAGTTGGCCGTCCGCCCGCCGGCGGACCAGGTCGCCGGTGCGGTACATCCGCTCGCCGGGCTCCCCGAACGGGCAGGCCAGGAACCGCTCCGCCGTGCGCGCGGGCCGGCCGAGATAACCGCGGGCCAGCCCGGCGCCGGTGACGTACAGCTCACCGGCGGCGCCCTCGGCGACCGGCTGCAGGGTGGCGTCGAGCACGTACGCCCCGACGCGCGGCACCGGGCGGCCGATGGGTGCGACGGCGGCGCCCGCCGCGGGGCCGCAGTCGGCGAGGGTGACCGTGTCGGCCGCCTCGGTCGGCCCGTACGTGTTGATCATCCGGCGCCCGGCGGACCAGCGTTCCGCCAGCTCCCCGGGGCACGCCTCGCCGCCGACCACGAGCGTGCCGACGCCGGCCAGCGCGTTGTCGGGCAGGGTGCCGAGGACAGCGGGCGTCAACTGGACGTGGCTGACCTTGCTCTGCTCGATCCAGTGCGCGAGGGGTTCGCCGGCGAGCACGGTGCCGGTCGGGGGCAGCACCAGCGTGGCTCCGGAGAGCAGGGCGGTGCACAGCTCGGACATGGCCGCGTCGAAGCTCCAGGACGCGAGCTGCGACACCCGGCAGTCGGCGTCCACGCCGAACCGGTCGATCTGTACGGCGGCCATGTTCGCCACCCCGGCGTGGGTGACGGCGACCGCCTTGGGCGTTCCGGTCGAGCCCGAGGTGAACAGCACGTAGGCCGGGTTCTCCGGCCGCAGCGGACCGAGGCGGTCGGCTTCGGTGAGGTCGGTGTCCGCCGGGCCGGCGCCGCCCGGTCCGGCGAGCGCCTCGTCGAGCAGCAGCGGCGCGACCCCCGCGGGCAGCGCCCCGGCCGTCGCGGCGGTGGCCACCGCCAGGCACGGCCGCGCGTCGGCGAACATGACCGCCACCCGCTGCGCCGGATAGTCCAGGTCGACGGGGAGGAACGCGGCGCCGGTCTTCGCCACTGCCAGGACCGCGACGACCGCGTCCACGGAGCGCGGCATCGCAACGGCCACCACCTGCTCGGGCCCGGCTCCGCGTGCGACCAGCAGGCGGGCCAGCCGGTTGGCCCGGGCGTTGAGCTGGGCATAGCCGTAGGAGCGGTCGCCGTCGGCGACGGCGGTGCGCTCGGCACAGGCGGCGGCCCGGGCCTCGAACAGGTCAGGCAGGAGGCCCTCCGCCGGCAGCGGGGGAGTGTCGGCCCACGGTTGGGCCGCACCCGCGGCGAGCCGGCGGGACCGCTCTGCACCGGCAGGCGCCCTCAACCGCCCCACCGGGGCCTCCGGTTCGGCCACGACGGTGCGCAGCAGTTCCATCACCTGGTCGAGGACGGCGGCCGCCGCGGCCTGCCCGAAGGTGTCCGGCCGGTGGCGCAGCACGATCCGCAGCCGTTCGTGCGGCACCACAGTCAGGTCCAGCGTGTAGTGCGTGGCGTCGTAGCCGCCCGCCCCGGAGACCTGCAGGGTGTCTGTCGGCCCGGCGTCGTCCTCCGCGCCGGCCGGGAAGTTCTCCACCACGACGGCGGTGTCGAAGAGAGCGTCGTGCCCGGTCGTCCGCTGGATCTCGCTGAGCGGCACGTGGTGGTGGGCGAGCAGCTCCGCCTGGCCGGCGGCGATCTCCCGGAAG
Organism: Streptomyces sp. NPDC058239; assembly: GCF_042882185.1. Lineage (NCBI taxonomy): Bacteria > Bacillati > Actinomycetota > Actinomycetes > Kitasatosporales > Streptomycetaceae > Streptomyces > Streptomyces sp. NPDC058239. The sequence goes on along the minus strand of NZ_JBHVWS010000011.1, from coordinate 17,533 downwards.
AGCCGGGCGACGGTGTCGCCCGGGCGCAGCCGGACCCTCACCGGCACCGTGTTGATGAACAGCCCGAGCATCTCGCCGGATCCGTCGAGCTCGCCCGGCCGGCCCGACACCGTGGCGCCGAACACCACGTCGTCGCGGCCGGTCAGCCGGGCCAGCACCGTCGCCCATACGCCGAGCACGAGGGTGTGCAGGGTCAGCCCGTGCTCGCGGAGCGTCGCGGTGAGGGCGGCGGTGGCGGCCGCGTCCAGTTCGGCCGTCAGCTCCCGCGGGCGGACCGGCAGGTGCCGCGTGCCGCGGTCGCCGGCCACCAGGGTGGGGCCGTCCAGCTCCGCCAGCGCCCGAACCCAGGCCGCGACGGAGGCCTTCGTGTCCTGGCCGTCGAGCCAGGCGAGGAAGTCGCGGTACGGGCGCACCGGCGGCAGTGCGCCCGTGTCGCCCCCGTCGGCGGCCAGCCTGAGGAGTTCCCGCACGAACAGCGGCGTGGACCAGCCGTCGATCAGCGTGTGGTGGTGCGTCACCAGCAGCCGGTGCCGGTCCGGTGCGAGCCGGACGAGGGCCATCCGCATCAGGGGTGCCCGGGTGAGGTCGAACCGCTGGTCGCGGTCGGCGGCCTGCAGCCGGTCCAGCGCCGCCCGGCGGTCCGTCTCGCCCAGGGCGCTCAGATCGGTCTCCTGCCACGCGAAGTCGTCGTGGTCCGTGATCACCTGAACCGGGCGGCGCAGCCCCTGCCAGCGGAACGCGGCCCGCAGGTTCGGGTGCCGGCGCAGCATCAGCCGGCCCGCCCGCCGGACGGCGGCGGCGTCCACCGGGCCGACCAGGTCGACGTAGAGCTGCATCGTGTACAGGTCGGGGCCGTCGTCGTAGCCACTGTGGAAGAGCAGGCCCTCCTGCAGCGGCGTGAGCGGCAGGATGTCCCGGACGCCCGGCTGCTCACGCGTCACCAGGTCGATCTCGTCCTGGTCCAGCCGGGCGAGCGGGAAGTCGGACGGGGTGCGGCCGCCGCCGTGTGCACGCACGTGCGCGCACAGCGCGTGCAGCGCCCGCTGCCAGCCGTCGGCCAGTTCGGCAGCGGTCGCGTCGTCGAGCGCGCCGGGGGCCCACGACCAGGTCGCCGCCAGGGCGGGCCCGGAAGGGCCGCCGACGACCATGGCGTTGAGCTCCATGACATGCGGCATGGCCATGTCCGGGTCGAGCCCGCCGGCCGGCTCTCCCGACTCCACCGTCGGGCTCCACGCACCGGTACCCGACGGCGCGTCGAACCGGCCCAGGTAGTTGAAGAGGATCTCGGCAGCGGCGCGGTCCGCGAGGGCGGCGGCCGTGTCGGGGTCGAGGTAGCGCAGCATGCCGTAGCCGAGACCGGCGTCGGGCGCCGAGCGCAGCTGCTCCTTGACCCGCTTCACGGCGCGGCCGGTCGCGGGACCGCCGTCGAACAGCTCGGCCGGATCCTGCTCGCCGAGCCGCAGCCGCACCGGATACATGCTGGTGAACCAGCCCACGGTGCGGGTGAGATCGACGCCTTCGGCGATCTCTTCGCGGCCGTGGCCCTCGACATCGACCAGCAGGGTGCCGTCGTCCGGTTCCCCGCGGTCCCGGCGGTGCTCGGCGACGGCCATGGCGAGCGCGGTCAGCAGCAGGTCCTGGACGGTGCCGCCGAAGGCGGCCGGGACTGTCGTCAGCAGTTCGGCCGTCAGCTCCGACGGGACGAAGCAGGTGCGGAACCGGGCCCGGCCGTAGGTGTCACGGGCCGGATCCAGTGGCCGCCGGGCGAGCGCCGGGGCCGCGGTCGGTTCCGTGACCCGGAGCCAGTACGGCAGTTCGGCACGGCGCCGCGGTTCGCGGGCCTGCTCGTGGAGGAGCCGCGCCCACCGGCGCAGCGAAGTGCCCACCGCGGGCAGCCGCACCGGTTCCCCGGCCGCCGCCGAGCCTGCGGCCGCTGTCAGGTCGGGCACCAGCACCCGCCAGGAGTATCCGTCGACGGCCAGATGATGGACGGACAGCAGCAGATGGCCGGGCTCCCGCGGACCGGCGTCGAACCACACCGCCCGCAGCACCACACCGGCCGCGAGGTCGAATCCGCCCCCGTCGCCGGCGCGTTCGGTGTCGATGGCGGTACGCAGGGCCTCCCGGTCCAGCCCCCGCACGTCGACGCGCCGCCAGCAGTCGGCCGCGGACACCGCGCCGCGCGGGGCGATCTCCAGTGTCCACTGCGGCCGCAGCAGCCGGAGCCGCAGTGCGTCGTGCCGGTCGAGCAGCGCGCCGATCGCCGTCAGCAACTGCTCCCGGGTGGTGCCGGCGGGGGTGCCGAGCACGGTCGACTGGGCGAAGCCGTCCAGGGGCGCCGCGCGTTCGCGCAGCCAGGCGGCGATGGGCCACACCTCCAGCGGGCCGACCGCCACATCCGCGTCGTCCTCGGTCCGCAGCGTGGAGGCGACCGCCGCCAGTGCTGCCGCCGTCCGGTGCTCGAAGATCTGCCGGGCGGTCAGCCGTAGCCCCGCCGCCCGCGCCCGGGCCACCAGCTGGATCGAGGAGATGCTGTCGCCGCCGATCCCGAAGAAGTCGTCGTCCGGGCCCACGGAGTCCAGGCGCAGGGTGTCGGCGACGGCGGCGCAGAGCACCCGTTCGCGTTCGGTGCCTGGCTCCCGGAGCGCACCGCGGCGCGGCGCCCCCGGGTCCGGCAGCACGTGCCGGTCGACCTTCCCGTGGCGGTTGAGCGGCAGCGCGGCCAGCGGGACCACGGCCGAGGGCACCAGGTTCCGGGGCAGCACTCCGGCGAGCCAGTCGATCATGTCGGCGGGCGACGGCAGCTCCAGACCCGCGCCCGGTGCGACGTACGCCACCAGCCGGGGCGGTTCGCCCACCGCGAGCACGGCGGCCTGGCCGACACCGGGGCAGTCGGCCAGCGCGGCCTCGACCTCGGCCGGTTCGATCCGGACGCCGTGCACCTGCACCTGCCGGTCGACCCGGCCGAGGAACTCCAGCTCATCCCCGGCGGTCCAGCGCGCCAGGTCGCCGGTGCGGTACATGCGGGCGCCCGGTGGTCCGAACGGGCAGGCCACGAAGCGCTCCGCGGTGTCCGCCGGCCTGCCGAGGTAGCCCCGTGTCACGCCGGGGCCGGCGGCGTACAACTCGCCGGGCGTACCGGACGGGACCGGCCGCAGCGCGGCGTCGAGCACGTGGACCGTCGCGTTCGCCACCGGGGTGCCGATCGGCACCCTCGCGCCGGAGCCGACCGGCCGGCAGTCGGCGAGCGTCACCGTGTCGCTCGCCTCGGCGGGACCGTACGCGTTGATCATCAGCCGGCCGGGCGACCAGCGGGCCACGAGCTCCGGCGGGCAGGACTCGCCGCCGACGACCAGGGTGCGCACTCCGGTCAGGGAGCCTTCCGGCAACGTGGCCAGGACGGCGGGCGTGAGCTGTACGTGCGTCACCCGGGCCGCGTCGATCCAGCGCGCCAGTGCCTCGCCGACCAGGGGCTCCCCCGCGGGCGGCAGCACGACGGCGGCGCCGGCCGCCATGGCTGTGAGCCATTCGGACATCGCGGCGTCGAAGCTCCAGGGGGCGAGCTGCGCCATCCGGCTCCCGGCGTCGAGGCCGAAGCGGCCCAGCTGGGCACGGACCATCGTGTGCGTGCCGCGCCGGGTGACGGCCACCGGCTTGGGGGTTCCGGTGGACCCCGAGGTGTGGAGCACGTAGGCGAGCTGGTCAGGGTGCGGCGGGGCCGGGAGCGTCGCGCCGCCCCGGTGGTCCGGGGCGTCCAGGTCCAGGACCGGCAGGCCGGGCGGCAGTGCCTCGCCGTGGTCCGCCGCCGTGACGGCGAGCAGCGCCTTCGCGCCGGACACCAGCCGGGCCTGCCGGAGCGGCGGCAGGCCGGGGTCCACCCACAGGAACGCGGCGCCCGCCTTGGCCACGGCCAGCGCCGCCACGATCAGCCCGGCCGACCGGGGCAGTGCCAGCGCGACGACGGTCTCCGGCCCGGCACCGCGCGCGACGAGGAGCCGGGCGAAGCGGTCGGCCCGCCGGTCGAGTTCCGCGTAGCCGAGAACCGTTTCGCCGTCGGTCACCGCGGTGCGGTCGCCCGCGACTGCGGCCCACCGGGCCACCAGGTCGGCGGGCCCTTCGACGGGGCCGCAGGGCCGGACCGGACCGGCCGCACGGGCCAGCAGCGCCGTACGTTCGGCCGCGTCGGCCAGCGCCAGCCGGCCGACCGGCGCCTCCGGGGCGCCGGTCACGCCGGCGACGACACTCCGGAGCCGGGCGGCGATCGACCCGGCCTCGGCGGCGGAACAGAGGTCGGGCCGGTACTCCAGGCGCAGCAGCAGCCGCGTGCCGGGCACCACGGTGAGGCTGAGCGGGTAGTGGGTGGCGTCGTCGACGGTCGCCCCGGTCAGCCGCAGGCCGTCCGCGTCGCCGGCGGGCGCCGTGGTGCCCGCGTTCAGGAGCTGTCCGGCGTCGGGGTAGTTCTCGAGCGTCGTCATCGTGTCGAACAGGTCGCCGCCGGCGTCGCGCTGGATGTCGGCAAGGGCCGTGTGCTGGTGGGCCAGCAGCTCGGACTGCTCATCCTGGACCCGCCTGAGCAGGGCGGTCAGGGTTTCCCGCGGCCGCACTTGGACCCTTACCGGCACGGTGTTGGTGAACAGTCCGATCATGCGGTCGACGCCGGGGATCTCCGGCGGACGCCCCGCCACCGAGCCGCCGAAGACGACGTCGTCACGGCCGGTGAGCTGGCCGAGCACCACCGCCCAGGCCGTCTGCGTCAGGGTGTTGAGGGTGACGCCGGTGGCGCGCAGCGCGGCCGAGAGCGCGGTGGTCTCCTCCGCGGAGAGCGTCACGTCCACCCTCTCCGGCGTGACGGGGCGCCGGGTCACGGCCTCGCCCGGTGCCACGGCGCACGGGCGCGCTCCGTCCAGGGCCCGCCGCCAGGCCGCTCGGGACTGCTCCGGGTCCTGCGTGGCCAGCCAGGCGAGGTAGTCGCGGAAGGCGGGCGGCGGCGGAAGCTCCGGGCCTCCCGCGTAGCCGGTGAGCAGCTCGTCGAGGAGCATCGGTATGGACCAGCCGTCCATCAGGATGTGGTGGCTGGTGAGGACGAGGCGGTGCCGGTCGTCGGCCAGCCGCAGCAGGCACATCCGGATCAGCGGAGGTGCGGACAGGTCGAACCGGAGTGACTTGTCCGCGGCCAGGAAGGAACGTACCTCCTCGTCCTGCCGACCGGCGTCGAGCGGGCGCAGGTCCAGCTCCTGCCAGGGCATGGGGCCCGGAACGGGAATCACCTGCACCGGTTCGGCGCCGTCGGTCCAGAACCCCGCGCGCAGGTTGGGGTGCCGGCGCAGCAGCGCGGACCCGGCGGCGCGCAGCCGGCCGGCGTCCGGCCGGCCGGAGAGGCCAAGGACCAGCTGCACGGTGTAGACGTCCGGCGCCTGCTCGTCGTACTGGGCGTGGAAGAGCAGCCCCTGCTGCAGCGGCGAGAGCGGCAGTACGTCGTGGTGGCCGGGGTGACGGGCGGCCAGCCGGTCCCGGTCGGCGGCGTCCAGGCGTACGAGCGGGGCCGGTTCGCCACCGGCCGGGGCGCCGTCGGCCACCCCGGCGGCGACCTGGGCCAGGGCCGCGGGGGTGCGGTGCTGGAAGACCTGCCGTGCGGTGATCCGCAGTCCGGCGGCGCGCGCCCTGGCCACCATGGTGATCGCCGAGATGCTGTCGCCGCCCAGCTGGAAGAAGTCGTCGTCGGCACCGGCCTCGTCCAGGTGCAGGGCGTGCGCCACGGCCGCGCAGAGCACCCTCTCCCGTTCGGTCGCGGGCCGGCGGCCGGCCCCGGGCCGGGCCGGGGACGGGGTGGGCAGCGCGGTGCGGTCGAGCTTGCCGTTGGGCAGCAGCGGCAGCGCCTCCAGCACGGTGATCTGCGCCGGCACCATGTGCCGGGGCAGCACCGCGGCCAGTTCCCCGCGCAGCGCCTCCGGGTCGGGCCTGGCCCCCGGTTCGGCCACCACGTAGCCGATCAGCCGCGGCGGGTCGTCGGCCGCCATCACTGCGACGGCCTGCCGGACACCGGCGCATTCGGTCAGCACCGTCTCGATCTCGCCCGGTTCGATCCGGTAGCCGCGGACCTTGACCTGCCGGTCGGTCCGGCCCAGGAACTCGAGGTCGCCGTCGTGGCTCCAGCGCACCAGGTCACCGGTCCGGTACATGCGCGTGCCCGGCGCCCCGAACGGGTCGGCCACGAACCGCTCGGCGGTCAGGTCGAACCGGCCGGTGTAGCCGCGGGCGACATGGGGCCCGGCGGCGTACAGCTCTCCCGGGACCCCGGGCGGCACCAGGTGCAGCCGGTCGTCCAGCACGTAGCAGGTGGTGTTCTGCAGCGGTCGTCCGATCGGCGCGACCGCGGTCGGCGGCTGCTGCCGGCCCTGCCACGTGGTGGCGACGACGGTGGTCTCGGTCGGGCCGTACGTGTTGACGAACGACACGTCGGCGCCCAGCCGCGCGACCAGCTCGGCCGGGCACGCCTCGCCGCCGACGAAGACCACCCGGAGCGTGGGCGGCGCACCGGCCGGAAGGGTGGCCGCGACCGGTGTCGGTGCGAGGAGGTGCGTCACCGCGTACCGGCGCAGCCAGTCCGCCAGCTCCTCACCGAGGAGGGCCGGTTCGTGCGGGGTGACGACGAGCGCGGCACCCGCCAGCAACGTCGACAGCAGTTCCAGCACCGAGGTGTCGAAGGACCAGGCCGACCGGTTGGCCACGCGGTCGTCCGGCCCGATGCCGAGCAGGTCGATGTGCGCGTGGGCGAGGTTGCTCAGCCCGGAGTGCGTGACCGCCACGCCCTTCGGCCGGCCGGTCGATCCGGAGGTGTACAGCACATAGGCGAGGCCGACCGTCCGCAGCGGGGCCGCCCGGTCGGCGTCGGTGAGGTCGGCGTCGTCGAACCCGGCCAGCTCGGCGAGCACGGCCGGGTCGTCCAGCGCCAGCACCGGGACCTCGGCCAGGTCCTCGTCCGCCGTCGCGGTGAGGGTGAGGACGAGCGCGGGCGCGGAGTCGGTCAGCAGGAACTCCCGGCGGAGCCGGGGGAGGTCAGGATCGACAGGTACGTAGGCGGCGCCGGCCTTGAACACCGCGAGCACCGCGACGATCATCTCCGCGGACCTCGGCAGAACCAGGGCGATCCGCCGCTCGGGACCCGCACCGCGCCGGACGAGCAGCCGGGCGAGCCGGTTGGCGCGGCTGTTCAGCTCGGCGTAGCTCAGGCAGACGCCGGCGCCGACCAGCGCCGGGGCCCCGGGCCTTGCGGCCGCCCGGGCCTGGAACAGCTCCGGCACCAGCCCGGCCGGCAGCTCCCGGTGCGGACCCCGGCCGTCCGCCAGCCGCGTCCGCTCCTCCTCCGCGCCGGCCAGCGGCAGGTCCGCCAGCCGGGTCTCCGGCGAGGCAGCGGCCAGAAACCTGACGTAGCGCTCCGCCAGGGCCTGAGCCGTGCGGCGGTCGAACAGGTCGGTGCGGAAGCTCAGCCGCCCCTCCCGCGGGCCCAGTTCCAGAACGAGCTCGTCCTTGGCGGTGCCGGTGTCGACCAGCTCGTTCCCGGAATCGGGCAGGTAGTTGAACGCGATCTGGTAGAGCGGGGAGACACTGGGGTCGCGTTCGGGCGACAGCTCCTCGACCAGCTTCTGGAACGGCAGCTGGGAGTGCTCCAGCGCGTCGGCCACCGCATCGCGGGTACGGGCCACCAGCTCGCCGAAGGCCGGGTTCCCGGACGCGTCGGTGCGCAGCACGACCGTGTTGACGAACATGCCGATCAACGCGCCCACCTCGGGCAGGACGCGTCCGGACACGGGAACGCCGACCACCACGTCCGTACTGCCCGAGGTACGCGCCAGCAGGGCCGTGAACGCCGCGAGCAGCACCGTGAACGGCGTGGTGCCGCCGCGCCGTGCGAGCGCGGCCACCGCGTCACCGACCTCCTCGGGCACGGCGAACCGCACGGTGTCACCGGTGTTGCTCCGGACCGGGGGGCGCCGCCGGTCCAGCGGCAGGGCGTGCACCGGCGGCAGCCCGGCCAGCCGCCGTCGCCAGTAGGCCAGGTCCGGCTCGAACTCGCCGCTGTCGTACCGGGAGCGCTGCCAGGCGGCGTAGTCGGCGTACTGCACGGGCAGCGGCGGAAGCTCGGCCGGGCGGCCCTCCGCGGCCGCCCGGCACAGCTCGGTGACCTCATGGTCCAGCAGGGCCACCGAGGCGGCGTCGAACGCGCTGTGGTGGACCACCACCAGCAGCAGTCGGTCCGCTTCGGAGAGGCGGACCAGCCGGGCGCGGAACAGCGGGGCCCGCGTCAGATCGAAGGGCGCCGCGGCCAGCTCGGTGAGGAGCTCCTCGGTCCGGCTGCCTGCCGCCGCCTGCTCCAGGGACCGCAGGTCCTCCTCGTCCACGGTCAGTTCCACGCGCTCGTGGACGGTCTGGCGGAGCGAGCCGTCCGCCGCCTCCGCCAGGGATGTCCGCAGGGCCTCGTGGCGCTGCACGACGGTGCGCAGGGCCGCTGCCACGTCTCCCGCGCCGAGCGCGACACCGAACAGCGGCACGACGGTGGGGACGTTGAACGCAGGGGAGTCCGGATCCAGTCGGCTCGCGAACCACACCCGCTCCTGGTCGAAGGAGGCCGGAGTACTCCAACCCGTCATGGCCGCCAACTCCCGGTCACCACTTGCCCTTCCGCCGCACGCCGAATCCCCTCAGCCGTACGTCGGCCCGCCCGTTCCCGTCCCCCGCGTGCGGTGGCACATGGTTCCACGTCCCGAAGCGCTCCCACAAGATCTTGACCGCTTCAGAAAACCGCACGAGCACCGGGGTTGACCGAGTCTCACTTCAATAACGAGCAAGATCACGACAGTTGGCCCGGCGCAGTGCGTGGGCTACGCTCCGACGCGGGGTGTGTGCCTCCGTCTCAGCCCTCCCTGCCGACGCGGAGCACCCCGTGAACATCACGATCGTCTTTCCCCCCGCCGCTGATCCTTCGCTGCCCTACGGCGCTCTGCCGCTGCTCGGCGCGGTCCTGAAGCGGGCCGGTTACGCGGACGTGTCGCTGCGCGACGTGAACCTCGAGGCGTTCGACGATCTCTGGCGGCCGGACGCACTGGCCGAGGCGCTGCACCGCGAGGACGTTCCCGGTCGGACGAGCGGCAAGGCGGCGGAACTGATCGCCGACATCGACGCGGCGCGCGCCATTCTGCGCGACCCGGTCGACTTCTACGATCCGATGAAGCTCATGTTCGCCAAGCGCCTGTTCCACCTCGCCGGCGACCTGCTCTCGGCATCGCATCCGCGGCTCCGGTTCGGCAAGTACTCCTATTCGCCGAGCTCTTACGACTCCTACGAGGAGATCGAAGCAGCCGTCCGGACCGACGCGGGCCCGCTCGCCCGGTACTTCGAGACGACCACCGTTCCGTCGCTGCTGGCCGCGGCCCCGAAGGTGATCGGCATATCCGTCCCGTACTTCTCCCAGCTGATACCCGCGTTCATCCTGGCCGACCGCATCCGCGCAGCGGATCCCGGCATCCACCTCACCTTCGGCGGCCCGGTCATCACGTGGGGCAAGGAGGTGCTGATGGCGGACGGACGGTTCGGACGCTGGCTGGACTCCTTCTTCGTCGGTGAGGCCGACGAGACCTTCCTGCACTTCGTCGACGCGCTGCACGGCAAGCGCGACCTGGCCGCCGTCGTCAACATGGTCCGGTACGTGGACGGCAGGGTCGTCAGCCAGCTCGACGACCACTACCAGCTCGATCTGGACTGGTCGCCCACGCCGGACTTCACGATGATGCCGATGGACCGCTATTTCGCGCCCAAGCGCATCATCTGTCTGATGCCCACGCGCGGCTGCTACTTCAACAAATGCGCTTTCTGCAATTACGCGTTCATCAAGATGACGCCGTACCGGATGCGCTCGCCGCAGCTCATCGCCGAGGACGTCGCCACCATCCAGCAGGCCACCGGCGAGAGCGTGTTCTCCTTCGAGTCCGACGTCATGCTGCCCCTGCACCTGAAGCAGATATCCGAAGCCCTGATAACCCGTGGCACGGACATCAAATGGCACGGCGTGGCCCGCTTCGAGAAGGGGATGACGGACGAACTCTTCGCCACCATGCGCCGGGCCGGCTGCGTGCGCCTGTACATGGGGATGGAGAGCGCCAACGAACGCGTGCTGGAGGCGATGGTCAAGGGGACCGACCGGCAGCGCATGTCGAACATCCTGCGCATGTGCAGCTCGGCGGGCATCTCCGTGGAGGCCGGGGTGTTCAGCGGCTTCCCGTCCGAGACGGCGGAGGAGGCGGACGACACCTACCGGTTCGTACGCGACCACCGGCACGTCATCGCCCGTGCGGACGTGGGCACGTTCAGGCTGCTCAAGGGCGCTCCCATCGCCGACACCCCCGAGAAGTACGGGATCATCGTCCTCGGCGACCCCAAGAAGCGCTGGTACCACCTGGACTTCCGGCACACGGCACAGCAGGAGGTGTCGGACGGCGCGGCGGCCATGGAACGGATCCAGCGCCTCTACCCGGAGGTCGCCCTGATCGACGTGCCGGAGGACATCCTCTACAACGCCGATGTGGGCCCGGACGCGTTCCGCCGGTTCTTCGCCGCCGCCGGCGAACCGGCGACGCCGTCAAAGGCGGTACCGGACGAGGCGACGGTCGCCCTGTCCACCGACTGCGAGCTGCAGCGGGTCCATGTGGCCAACTCCGGGGCCGTGCACTTCGACGACCCCGTCGAGCAGGGCGCGCGCCCCGTCTTCGAGGTGTCACGCATGACGCTGACCATCGCCGTCGACAGGACGGCCTCGGCCCTGTACCCCCTGAGCCGTGCGGAGGAGTTCGTCCTGCGCCGTCTCGGAGAGGGCCCGATGTCCGCCGCCGGTCTGCGCGCCGAGATCCAGGAGTACACGGAGTCGGCCCCTGACCGCGACGACACGGTCGACGTGAGCCTCCTGGACCACCTGGTGGCCCTGGGGGTTGTGGTCGTACGCGCGGTGGACGCCGTCACCGAAACTTCCCCTTGATTGCGGACGCCTGGAGACTGGGACCTGAGGTTCCAGAGGAAGTAGTGCCAGGTGGTGCAACACGAGCTCGCCTCCTGCTCCTCCGGCGGCGACATGGAGCGGGTGATGGACGGGATCAATCCGTCCCGACCGGGCTTCGAAACCATTCCAGCTGGGCCGCGCGCCGTGAGAGCGACCGCATCGATGAGTCCGATGGAGCCCTGGGCTCAGGAGATCGAACAGATCGACGCTGACCTCGCCGCCTTGTCAGCTGTGCCTGACCCGGCCCGGCCGGGACAGCTCGCAGCGGAACTGCAGCGGGCTTCAGACAGGTATGCACACGCCCACGCCAAGGTGCGGCCGTAGGCGCCGACAAGGGGCTGCAGGTGTCGAACGGCAACTGCTCGCCGCAGACACCGACACCGACACCGACCACCCCCACGCCGGACCCGACCCAGCCCGGCGGGACCAACCTCAGCATCGGCGCCGGCTCCGACGGCTCCGGCAAGGCCGGCGGGACGGCAACGTGCGGGACGGTGACATGGGCACCTACTGGTCGCCGGCCGGCTCGACCGGTTCCATCTCGATCAAGTGGAGCTCCTCCACCACAGTGTCCGCGATCAATATCCGTGAGGCGTCAGGCTCCGCAGGCAGCATCGGGTCCTGGAGGGTCATCAACGCCGACACCGGCGCCGTCCTGACCTCCGGCAGCGGGGCGGGCGTCATCACCTTCCCCCAGACCTCGCTGCACAAGATCACCTTCGAGATCACCGGCTCGACCGGCACGCCGCAGGTCGCCGAGTACGAGACCTACGCCGGGTAGCAGCGCGATCCCGCTGCCCGGCGGGTCCGTATCCCCCGGACCCGCTGGGCAGCAGCAACGCGCCCGGCCTCGACGCCGTGACCGCCCCCCGCTGCTGATCGCCCGGAACGTAGCGCGGGGAAGCCCCATTCGTGGTCTGGACCATCGGACAACCCGTACGCGACGCCCTGGTCTTCCAGGGATCTGTATGCGGGTTCCCGCGGGCGAGGACTGCCTGCTTGTGGCGCTTGCCCTGGGCTTTCCTACGGTCGTAGAAGGTATTCGAGGTGGGACAGAAGCGTGCGGCGATCGGGTGTGACCGAGCACCGTTCTCGGCGGCTGAGAACCCTGGCCGGCGAGCCCTCAGTTCAGACGAGCGTCGGCGGCGATGTGTCTCGCAGAGATGGGTTACACCTCGCACAGACGCTGAGTCCTGTAAGTTGGCAATCTTCGGGCGGCGTAAGCCCCTGGAGTCTGCGAAGGCGAACTCATGACGAACCTCGACCAGACACCCGCACGACTTCGCCTCGACACCGCGCTGGACAGCCTGGCCGAGGTCTTTCGCGGGATGACCGCCCACCCCGACGAGCACAACTGCGAGTGCCACTGGGGGAGCGCGGAAGACCTCGCCCAACTGAAGGTGCCGGACGTCGAGCTGGACCCTGACCTCTTGCGTCGCACCTGGCAGGCCATCGACTGGAGCTACAAGGCATCCGTGCTGCGCCGCATCCTGCCCCAGTTCGCCACGGCCCTCACCAACGGCCTCATCGAACCCCTCTTCGGCATGGAGGAAGTGGGACGCATCTTCCACCACGCCAAGTGGCAGCAGTGGCCCGCAGAACAGGCCGCAGCAGTACAGGAGTTTCTGCACGCCTGGTGGGCCCACACCCTCACCGATCCCGTCCCCGCCGTGCCTGCGTACGAGGTCTTCGCGCTGAGCGCCGAGGCATCCGCCACACTCAGCCCCTGGCTCCGGACCTGGGAGGCACAGACCCACCCCACGGCCGACCGGCACCTGGCCGAGGCCGTGACCCACTGGGAGTACGAACTCCTGGGAGACAGACTCCCCTGGGACACCTGGCACAACAAGGAAGAAACACGCGCCGAGCTGACAGTCTGGCTACTGTCCCAAACCCCCGCCCGACTCCTGGCCCACGGTGCCCCCGAAGCGCTGCTCCACCGGATACGACTGCTCGGCCTTACCGGCCCCGACCGCTGGGAGGACCCGCACTGGCCCTGACACCGGTACTGAGCCCGAACCGCGTGGCGCAATGGTTCAAGCACCGAGGCACGTACGCCCTGAACGGGCCGCGCCACGAGATCAGCGACCGACCCCGTCGGATGTACCTGCCTGGCAATGCCCAGGCGTAGGCCACACTCAACGCGCCGGTTGGCGAGACCCGCCAACTGTGCTGGGCGGGCTTGATCGTCATGTGCCGACTGCACCGGACTGGGCGGCAGTGCCGCCTTGGAAGCGGCGTAGTCGAAGGCTCGCCCCGGGCCTTCCGATCGTACGAAGAACCGGAATCAACCCGCCAAGAAGGTGAGGAGCACTTCAGTCGGCCGGCTGAACATGGTGGCCGGCTATGCCGGCCGACCTGAAAGAGGCGCTCCACGGCCGTTAATCGGGTCGATTCAATCGCGGGGTGATGCCTACTCTGCCCGCATGCCTCCTGCGAAGACTTCGTACGTCTGCCTGCCTTGCCGGGCCTCGTACAAGCAGCCCTACGGCGGGGATCAGCGGCGGATCTGCCCGCGGTGTTCGGAGCCACTGGTCCATGTGGGGTCGGCCTTCGCCGCGCCCCGACGGCGGGACACCGAGGCATGGCGGACGCTCTCGGTGCTGCTGAATGCGGGCGTGCGTTTCCACAAGAGCTGCTGCGGCGGTCCCGGCTACCGGCCCCGCACCCTGCGCGAGGTACGCGAGCGGATGGCGTACGCACAGCGAACCGGCAGGCCCTTCGCCGAAGCGCTCGTACTGCGTGACGTGCCGTGACCGGGCACGACAGTCTGGCGCGACTCATTACGCCGCCGACCGCGCCCATCGACGGCCGTGGGGACTGGCCCGCGGCCGAGACCGCGATCGGCGCCCGGCTGCCAGCGGACTACAAGTGGCTGGTCGGTACGTATGGATGGGGCGAGTTCTGCGACTTCCTCTACCTTCGGACGCCGTTCGGCACGAGCGAGTACAACGGCATCGAGTGGCAGAGCAGACACCTGACGGGATCACCTGAGCGGGACAGGGAGCGATACCCGTATCCGTTGCACCCGGCTCCGGGCGCTCTGCTGATCTGGGGTACCACCATGGACGCCGACCGGCTGTGCTGGTTCACCGACGGGGCACCCGAGGACTGGCCCGTCGTGGTGTGGAGCGGTGAGGGCTGGTACGAGACGCATCGTATGGGCGCAGCCGAGTTCATCGAGGGCTGGGCTGACGGACACGTCAGCTCCGGCTTGCTTGGAGACATGGAGCCGGACCTGGCACCGTGGTTCAACGCCTTCCGTCCCCGCACCCACCGGTGCCTCCGTCTGTCCGAGGGCCTCTTCTCCCACACCGAGCGTCGGCGGCTCCTCCGCGAGGCACTGGCTCCCACCACGGACCGGGGTGCGTGGCGATCGGAGCACGACGAGATGGGACAAGACCACTTCGTGACTGTCGACACCGACTGGCTGCTCACGTACGACGCGTCCCGCCCTCACCAGATCCGGATCGGCTATCCAGTCGGAGACACGGAACAGGTTCGCCGGCGCCTCTTTGCCGCCGTTCAGTTCATGGGATGCCAGGTCCTTCACGTCACGACCGCATCCGGGACCTCCCTGCCGGCCTGGGACGCGGTCACGGACAAGGAGGAGTAGCTCGGCAGTGCGAGCGGCTGAGGGCGCGCCGGCCGCGGCGCCTGGCGTCGCAGGGCGCTCATCGCCGACGGTGTCCATGGCACTCTGCGCTCATGAACCGCAGAGGTGCTGACTGGACCGAACAGCAATGGCTGGATGAGGCCCGCCGTGTCCCGGAAGCGCTGATCACGATCGGCGAGGATGTACCTGTCTGTTTGCCGGGCGAGCCGGCGGCGTGCGGGTAGACCGCCCAGTCCAACTACACGTCGCCGTCAGGCGTCGAAGCGGCGGCGGGAGGCATCGATGTGACCGAGGTACTGGTGGGTCCAGTCGCACATTCTATGGACCGTCTCTCGTAGGGCTTGGCTCGGCTCGGTGAGGGTGTACTCGACCCGCGGTGGCACGGTGGGGTGAACTTTCCGCTCGACCAGGCCGTTGCGCTCGAGCATGCGCAGGTTCTGGGTGAGCATCTTGTGGCTGATTGAGGTCGAAGCCACTGCGATCATCGATTGAACAGGTGTTCTTCGCCCTGGGCTTGCTCTGAACCTCGGACCTCGAACGGTGTCTCGAACGGGTTTGCTCACCTGGGCATTCGCCGGAGATCCAGGCCATGGTGGGTCAGATCCGCAAAGTCCGGGATCTGGCCCGGCCGGACGCGGGCTGGTGGCGCAAGCAGTGGGAGTGGCAGGCACGACAGCGCCTCGTCGACCTGGCGAAGGTGCTCGACCTTCAGCCGGACTGGGGCGCGCATCGAGGCGTGATCAGGCTGCGGATTCGCCCTTGTGGCGGGGTCTGATCCTGTAGATCGTCTTACATGACGCCAGGGCAACTGTCGGATGCGGAGCGGGATTTCATCGCCCCCTGCCTTCCGGTCGACGAGTACGGCCCGTACCCCGAGCGGCTGCGGCAGTAGTTCGAGGGTGTGATCTGTCGCTTCAAGACGGCGAGCACTGGCGGGAGATACCACAGGTATTCGGTGCCTGGTCCACCATGCACAACCGCTTCAGGCGTGGCGGGACGCAGGCGTGTTCGCGGCTCTGCTGGACCTGATCACGGAGGCCGCTGAGCGGGGCGGGGCGGACCCGTCCCTGGTCAGCGTCGACTCGACCACCGCGCGCACCACGACGCTGCGGGCATGCACCTGGGCGAGGATGTCCTCACCGGCTTGGAGAAGGCCGCCGCCGAGGAGGAGAGGGCTGCCAGGTCAATGAGGGGCGGTCTTGAGGAGCAAACCGGGCAGGACGCCGAAAGCGATCCCGAGCGGGAGGAACGACGACCTATCCGGCGTCGGCGGAAACCACGATTGAAGGCCGCCCTCCTCGGACGCTCCAGGGGTGGGCAGACCAGCAAGGTCCACGTCCCCGCCGACCAGAAGTGCCGCCCGCCGGCGTTCGTGCTGATCGCGGGGCAGGCTGCGGACAGCCCGCAGTTCATCCCCCAACCCATCCGGGGGTCATGGCACATGAGCAGACAGGGCTCACGTGTCGGGATGTCGTCAAGGCTCCGCGTCAGGACGGGGAAGCGAGGACGCAGAACTCGTGGCCCTCCGGGTCGGCCAGGCACTTCCACCGGACGTCGCCCTGGCCGAGGTCGATGTCGGTGGCGCCGAGGGCCCGCAGCCGGGCCACCTCCGCCTCCTGATCGTCACCGGGGTACGGCAGCAGGTCAATATGAACGCGGTCCGGCACGGTCTTCACGCCGGGCGTGCGGAGGAACTCGAGATACGGGCCGACACCCTTGGCGGAGCGCAACACCGCCTGATCGTCAGTCACCTCGTGCAGGGTCCAGTCCATCGCCTCGCCCCAGAACCGGGCCATGGCCCGCGGATCCGCGCAGTCGACCACCACCGCGGCGATCGGCCCGGTGTCCCGGTAGATCTCCCGAGGCTCCAGCACGCAGAACTCGTTGCCCTCCGGGTCGGCGAGGACGGTCCACGGCACGTCGCCCTGGCCCACGTGGGCGGGCGTCGCGCCGAGAGCCTGGAGGCGCGTGACCAACTCCGCCTGATGGGCCGCAGAGGTGGTGGCGAGATCGAGGTGCACACGGTTCTTCGTTATTGTCTTGGGTTCCGGGACGGTGACGATGTCGACGCAGACGGCGACCGGGTCCGGCCAAACGAAGCCGCCGACGGGTTCAACGTTGGTCACGCCGGGTCCCTCGCTGGAAACACCCCAGCCGAGCGCCTCCGCCCAGAACCGGCCGACCGCCGAGTCATCAAGAGCCTTTATGTTTACATTCACAGGTCGCAGTGCCATGCCGGTAACCCTATGCACTCTGCAACGACATCCGCAGGTACCGTCGCCAAACAGAGATCAACTCGCTCACAGGCAGCCGAGCATCTGCGGCACCCGAATCCCCCAGAGAATGTCCGATGAAGCGGTTGAAGAGGTTCCTCTGTGCGGCGACGGGGCGGTCGCCGGCCTCTCGGCGGCGGTCGTAGTGGGCTCTGGCGCCTGGTGAGCGGGTAAGGGTGAGGAGCCCTGCGTTTCTCGGACAGCGGTGTTGAGGTTCTGCCTATGCCGCTGCCTGCAACTCTTCGTACTCGGCGTGGACTTCTGCGGGAGTCTTGTAGCCAAGTCCGGAGTGGAGGCGCTTTCGATTGTAGAACATCTTGATGTAGCGGACGATAGCCCGGTGGGCGTGTGCGCGTGTTGGGAACGTAGTTCGGTGCACGAGTTCGTTTTTGAGGGCGCCGAAAAATGATTCAGCCATCGCATTGTCCCAGCAGACACCGGTGCGGCCGACCGACGCTCGCAGGCCCAACGAAATGAGCTTGCAACGAAGTTCCCGAGACGTGTATTGGCCGGATTCAACCGGTCGTTGCAACACCAGCTTGTTGAAGCAACTGTAGCTGCTCGTTGAACGCCTCGGCGGGCGTCTTCCAACCGAGC